>CAKZKH010000001.1 GCA_937122485.1 uncultured bacterium
ACTCTTCAACCGCGCCCTCTCCCAGCAAGAAATCCAGGCGATCTACAACGCCGGCTCGGCGGGCAAGTGCAAGGCCCAACCTTGTCCACCACCGGCGGTCTCGCACGTTTTTGCCGCGGGAACCGATGATGATTTCGGTCCTGGCGTTGATGCACCAGGAGCCTCGCCCACCACAGGCTTCGTGCTCGCCGCGGGGAATCCTCCCCTAGCGGGCTTTGATCACACTGTTCCTGACCGACACTTCCTGCATTCATTCACTGGGTTGCCGAGCAATATTGTTTCCGGAGAACTGGAAATGAGGTTAAAGCCGTTGGGACCAAACTGTACAAACGACAAGGTGAACCTATGGGACGGAACCACGATGATAGATCAGTACTACCTTGGCTCTGGCAATGTTTCCGCTACGCCTCACCTTCTTCCTCAGCCATGGGATCTCACCAATTTCCCTCAAGGGCACGTGTTTGTCCTGCAGCTCAACCCCGCCGTGGTCAGTAGCATGAACAACACCGGAGCTTTACACGTACAAGTCCAGGATGACACGAGCGTCGACTACATCGTGTTGAGGCTATGTGTCCAGCCGGCCCCACCTACAGCGACGATTTGTATTTCTAAGTTTGCTGATCACAATGGCAATGGCGTGCGAGACGCTGGCGAACCGCTGCTCTCAGGGTGGAGCTTCACGGTCAGTCCCGCGCCCCTTCCGCCGCACACAAGCCCGGTGACCACAGGAGCGGATGGCGTGGTCTGTTTCAAGGTGGTCGCCCCAGGGACCTACACAATCACCGAGCAATTGCAGCCCGGTTGGACACCGACGACACCTACGTGGCAAACGGTGACCGTCGCAGCTGGCGCACAGGTGAACGTCCATTTCGGGAATCGGAAGGTCGAAGGAGAAGCGACGGCCGATCTGGGTGATGCCCCAGACAGCACAAACCACTTCCAGAAGGAGATGGAGGCCTACCCTGGTGTGGTGGCCAAGTTCCCCACCGTCTTTAACCCGGCCACAGGTCTGCCGCCGGGGCCCAAACACCTAGATCCCAAAGCCGTGGCCTGGCTAGGCAAGGAGTTCACGCTGGAACACGACGCCGACGTGGGACCCGATCAAGATTCGTCCAACAACATTCTTCCGCTGAGCAATGTGGCCGACAAGGACCTTGCCGACGACGGCCTTGTGCTTCCCATCGTGGTGCCCAAATGCGGGCAGATCGGCCTCAAGTACATCGTGTCCAGCACTCCTTCAACTTTCACCATGTACCTCAACGTATGGTTCGATTTCAACCGCGATGGGGACTGGGAGGATGAGTTCAAGTGCCCGTTGAGCTCTACCGTGACCGGATTGGCCAGGGAGTGGGCTGTGCAAAACCACGTTGTGACAAGCCCAGGGGTTCATCTTACGCCGTTGTTTACCGTGATGAACCCTGATCCCGAAAAGCCGATGTGGGTTCGGGTAACGCTAAGCGAGACTCCAGCTCCGTTGGGAACGGGCGGAGCCGCCGCCGACGGCCGTGGACCTGCTGGCGGGTACAAGACCGGGGAGACCGAGGACTATCTGGTCTGGAGCAAGCCGGCGTATACGATTTGCGGGCTTAAGTTCCACGACATGAACGGCGATGGAGTGCAACAGCCTGGTGAGCCTGGTTTGCCCAACTGGACGGTTGTGGTCATCGGCCCGAACGGGGCAATCACCGGTATAACCGATGAAAATGGGAAATTCTGCGTGGAAGTTCCGGTGGGAGGGACCTACACCGTGGGCGAACAATTGCAGCCCGGTTGGACACCGACGACACCTACGTGGCAAACGGTGACCGTCGCAGCTGGCGCACAGGTGAACGTCCATTTCGGGAATCGGAAGGTCGAAGGAGAAGCGACGGCCGATCTGGGTGATGCCCCAGACAGCACAAACCACTTCCAGAAGGAGATGGAGGCCTACCCTGGTGTGGTGGCCAAGTTCCCCACCGTCTTTAACCCGGCCACAGGTCTGCCGCCGGGGCCCAAACACCTAGATCCCAAAGCCGTGGCCTGGCTAGGCAAGGAGTTCACGCTGGAACACGACGCCGACGTGGGACCCGATCAAGATTCGTCCAACAACATTCTTCCGCTGAGCAATGTGGCCGACAAGGACCTTGCCGACGACGGCCTTGTGCTTCCCATCGTGGTGCCCAAATGCGGGCAGATCGGCCTCAAGTACATCGTGTCCAGCACTCCTTCAACTTTCACCATGTACCTCAACGTATGGTTCGATTTCAACCGCGATGGGGACTGGGAGGATGAGTTCAAGTGCCCGTTGAGCTCTACCGTGACCGGATTGGCCAGGGAGTGGGCTGTGCAAAACCACGTTGTGACAAGCCCAGGGGTTCATCTTACGCCGTTGTTTACCGTGATGAACCCTGATCCCGAAAAGCCGATGTGGGTTCGGGTAACGCTAAGCGAGACTCCAGCTCCGTTGGGAACGGGCGGAGCCGCCGCCGACGGCCGTGGACCTGCTGGCGGGTACAAGACCGGGGAGACCGAGGACTATCTGGTCTGGAGCAAGCCGGCGTATACGATTTGCGGGCTTAAGTTCCACGACATGAACGGCGATGGAGTGCAACAGCCTGGTGAGCCTGGTTTGCCCAACTGGACGGTTGTGGTCATCGGCCCGAACGGGGCAATCACCGGTATAACCGATGAAAATGGGAAATTCTGCGTGGAAGTTCCGGTGGGAGGGACCTACACCGTGGGCGAACAATTGCAGGCGGGTTGGACACCGACCACCCCGCCCACAGTGCAGGTGAGCGTCCCCTATGAAAAACCGGTGGTCTTTGGAAACCGGCCCGTAGGTAGATGCGACCTGGGGGTGACCAAATCGGTCAGTCCAAGTCCAGCAGTGAGCGGACAGCAAGCCACAATTACCATCACGGTTACGAATCTGGGCACGGACAAGTGCGGTGGTCCCACCACGGTAAAGGACGTTTTGCCGGCCGGCCTTACTTTTGTCTCGGCCTCGGTACCCCCAGGGTGGACCTATAGCCACATGGCTGGAACGGTGACCTTCACCCACTTAGGAAGCTTGGCGCCACAGGCTTCGGCAACTCTCACGGTCACCGTGAACGTCACGGCTCCAGCTGGGAGCATGCTGAGGAACTGTGCTGAGGTCACCAATCCCAACGACACGAACCCGGCAAACAACCAGTCCTGCATTACGATTACGGTTATAGGCCCTGTGGGCCGTTGTGACCTTGCAATTACAAAGCGGATGTCACCGGATCCAGCAGTGAGCGGACAACAAGCCACAATTACCATCACGGTTACGAATCTGGGCACGGACAAGTGCGGTGGTCCCACCACGGTAAAGGACGTTTT
>CAKZKH010000002.1 GCA_937122485.1 uncultured bacterium
CTTGGATTGAAAGCCTGCGGCCCAAGCCGGTCGTCTCTGTTGCTCCCACCAGCCACGATTTCGGCACGGTGTACGTCAACACGGACAGCGCTCCCCTGACCGTAACCGTCCGAAATACGGGTTGCTTGGATCTTGTCGTGGGCACCTGCACTTTGACAGGAGCTAACGCCGATCAGTTCCGAATCCAAAACGACGGCGTCTCTGGCCGGACGTTGATCCCCAACGCCTCGGCCACCCTCCAGATCGTGTTCCGCCCCACCTCTTCCGGCTCCAAATCCGCAATCCTCAGGATTCCATCCAACGACCCCAACAACCCTACGGTCACCGTGAACCTTGCAGGCACAGGGCAAGCACCGCCCTCGATCTCGGTGGTGCCGCAAACCCACGACTTCGGCGAAGTCGTGCTCAACACCGATAGCGTCCCAGTTACGATCACTGTGCGCAACCTGGGCGAGGCCAACCTCGTGGTCGGCCAGGTCACCATGGGCGGTGCTCACCCCGATCAGTTCCGAATTGAAAACGATCAGGTGTCCAACAGCACAATCCCCCAGAACGGCTCGGCCACGTTGCAGGTGGTGTTCCGGCCCACCTCGGTGGGGGCCAAGTCTGCGGTGCTCACCATCCCCTCCAACGATCCCGAGTATCCGACCGTGACGGTGACGCTATCTGGAACAGGCAGAGCGCCGGCGCTTGTGGCCAACGCCGGTGGGCCTTACGCCGGGGTGGTGAACGTGCCCGTGACCTTGACTGGCACGGCCGCCGGCGGCCTTGCCCCCTATAGCTTCGCTTGGGACCTTGACGACGACGGGGCCTACGACGACGCCTTTGGCGAAACGGTCCAGCGGACCTGGAACTTGCCGGGCACCTCCACCGTAGGGCTTAAGGTCACCGACAGTCAGGGTTGGGAGGCCACGGACACGGCCCAGGTGCAGATTTACGCCGGAGCGGGGGACGTCAACGGCGATGGAAGGGTGGACCTCGTGGACGTGCGGATGGCCTATCAGGCGGCGTTGGGGCTGATCCAGCTTACGCCTGAGCAGCACAGCCGGGCGGACATGGACGGCGACGGCGATGTGGACATGCAGGACGTGCAGGCCATCTGCTGTTTGGCCTTGGGCGGGTGCAACTGAGGAGGGGGAAGATGGCAAGGACGTTGCGCAGGGTGCTGGCCATCGGGTTGGGGCTTGCGGTGGCGGCTGTGCTGGGGGGGTGCCTGTTTGTGCGTGCTCCCCAAGCGTTGGGCCCGGCGTTGATCGTTTCCGACCTCATCGGCCCAGTGGGCGGGGAAGGGGAGTTCACCTTCGAGGTGGTGGATCTCCCCGGAGCGGCCGGCCTTTCTGTGTTGGGGCTCCGCTATGACCCCACCAAGTTCAGGGCTACCCAAGTCGAGGGCCTAAACGGCTTTGTCTTGCTGTGCTCCAGGATTGACAACGACGCGGGGGAGCTGAGGTGTATGTTGATTCATCCCCTGGAGGGACTGACCCGGGGGGCCGTGGCCCGGGTGCGCGGCCAGCGCCTGGCCCCTGGGGATCCGGGATTTGCCCTGGACACGGGCGCGGTGGAGCTTGTGGACAACGCCAACCAGCTTGTGCCGCGCGGCAGCTACACTTTGAGGCTCGGCGGGGCTCCTCTGTACTACATCCGGCGGTGAAGAGGGCTGGGGCGCTTTATCGATGAGGAAGTACAAGTTCGGTTTCTAGAAAAGCCCGGGCTGCCATCGTCGTTCATTTGGCGTGGCCGGGAGTACGGCATTGTCGAGGTCCTCAGCACAAGGAGGGAGCTGGACTTCCGGCGGGCGTGGTGGTCCCGGCGCCACCGCACCTGGTACCGGGTCAGGACCGACAGCGGCCAAGTGTTCGACCTGTACTTTCGCCGCGGCCCAGGCCGCCCTCACTGGGTTCTGTTTCAACAAGTCCTCCCGACCTAGCGGGGGCCACGCTGGCTTCACAACGCTTGGTCCAGCGCTCACTTGGCTCTACGCGCGGCGTCCGAGCCTGGGGGAACGACCCGGGATTCCCTTACTCTCGAGTAAGGACCAACATTCTTACCTGGAGGGGAATCCCCTGATTTCGGCCAAGGTCACCACAAAAAGCAGATCACCATTCCCAAAAGGGTTAGGCTCCACCTGGGGCTTGAAGTGGGGGAGGAGGTGGAGTTCGTGGAAGAAAGGGGGATACCGCCTCCGTCGCGACGACGCGGTTCGTCTCCTTTCGCGGACGGTTGTCCAAGTTGCACGGCCGGTCCACGGATGAGGTAATGAACGAGCTCCGGGGGGTGTCGGTGATCACGGCCCTGGACACCCCTGTCCTCCTCGGCCTCCTCATTCCTGACCCAGGTTTCGTTGATGCTTCCCAGCGCACACTTGAGGCGGCCCTGTCCAGAGGGGCTCTGGCCATGTGGGAAGTTGTTTATCCCGAGCTCGCCTCGTAGTTCCCCACAGCGAAGGAACTCCAACAGTTCCCTGCCGATACGCGCGGCCGCCTCGAACCGTCCCACCCCCAGGCCCTGCACCAAGGAGCAAAAGCCTGGCCACGCCACTTGGCCAAACCCGGACAACAGGTTCTCTGTCCCCAATGCGGGAAAGCACAACGGGTTGTGTGTGCCCAGTGCGGGCAGGCCATGGCAGGAGATCAGCGCACCCTGAGCGACTACGTCGTGGGAGGACATGCCTTGGTGCAGGCGAACTGCCTGCTCCCCAGGGACCGCGGGTTCTACCGGAGCTACTTTCCCAAGCTTTCGTAGCTCCGGCCTAGGGCCACCGGGTCCTAGCGCACCTGGAACCGGTCCTCCAGCTCGGCCAGGGACTTGCGGAACGCGCTGTACTCCAGCTCGGTCATGGGCAACATCGCGGCCCCCACGAACCCCTGCTGGCGCAGCTCCTCCCCCTTGCGCTGAGCCTTGAGCCGGATGTGGTCCCACACCCGGTCCCCGAACACGTCGACCCCCTCGGAGAGCTTGCCTTGGCCGTTGAGGGAGTAGGCCACACAGGCCACCAAGGGCAGGCAGTACGGGCCTGTCACCGGGGAGTTGATGGCCACCGGCATGAGGGGCATGGTATGGCTTCCTCGCGCTCCGCCCCCCACAAACGGGGCCACCACGTACGGGCTGACCACTTCCTCCGGGGCGGGGAAGATCCCCTGGGTGCGCACGATGGCCACCGGGTCGTCCTTGCCCTTGTACTCCCCGGCGATGGTGTGCAGACGATCGGTGGATACGGCGACCACTTGCTGGTTGGGGTGCAACCGGGAGTGGATGGCCTGAATGCCGAACCGGTTTTCGTCGCGCAAGAGGATAGCCAAATCAAGGTGCTCTTCTGGAGAAACCAGTTCGATCACCCGATCCCCATGGGGGTACTCCATGTCGATCACCCGGAACTTGAACCCCTTTTTCATGGTGGGGAGCATGAGGCCGGCGTTGAACAGGGGGCTGGTGAACACAGCCCACAGGGGGAAGTTGAATGCACCGGGACCGCACTTGTCGGCGGTGAACACCAAGAATGCTTCGGCTCGGCGCTCCGGCGCGCCCGCGGGGATTTCGATTTCCGCCGCCCCTGGCCCGGCCCCCCGCACGTTACCCGAGGGCGCGTCTTTCAGTAGGTCCTGCCCCGCCGCGTACAAGCCCTCCTCCCGGGCCACCTCCGTACAACGTTTGAACACGTCCCAGGCGAGGTTGTGCACATCGGGATGCCCCGCTCCCTGGCGATGGGTCATGAGGAGGCAGAGGTCGTCCCCCGTGTACGTGACCCGGAAGTCCAACAGAAGGCCGCTTTGCCTGGCTTGGGTCAGGGCTCTCTCCGCCTCGGCCATCATGGCCAGGGAAGGGCGGGTATGCCCGCCGATGCTCCCTACGTCCGCTTTGATCGCGCTGATTGTGAGCAACCCCTCCTCCTTGTGGGCTTTCCGGGCCCGGCCCGGTCCGCTGAGGCCAATCCTACCCCAGCCCCCGTTCACGCAGCTACCCGCCGGCGCGGGTGCGCTCGCCCGCGGGGAAAATGCACATGGTCAGGGAAGGGGCAGGGTGAAGGTGACCAAGGTTCCCCGGCCAGGCGCCGACGTAACGGCCAGTTGTCCTCCCAACAGCCCGGTCCACTCTTTCATTCCCGACAGTCCCAGGCCCTCCACGGTGCCCTGCGGATCGAATCCCTGGCCGTCGTCAGCGATCCTTCCTACGAGCTGGCCTCTCTCCACCCGAAGCTCCACCTTCACCGATCGGGCCTGGGCATGCTTGCCCACGTTCTCAAGGGCTTCCTGAACTACCCGAAAGGCCACGGTCTCCACCGGCTCGGTCAACCGCTGATCGGGGGCCTCCACCTCTACCCCGATCCCGGTGGATACGGAGAAACGCTCGGCCCAGTGACGGACAGCTGGTCCCAGGCCCATTTCGTCGAGGAGGGGGGGACGGAGCTCCCGGGCTAGGCTTCTTACTCCTTCCACCCCGGAGGCCACGAGCTTCTCGGCCTCTTCTCCCCGCCCGGCGGCCAGGGCCCACCGCGCTGCAGCCAGGGTCTGACCCAGCTCGTCGTGGAGTTTTCTGGCCATTCTCCGCCGCTCCTCTTCTTGGGCGGAGAGGAGCTTGGCCGAAAGCCGGGCCAGCGCCCGCTCTCTTCTTTCCAGCTCCTTGCGCTGGCGCTCGTAGATCCCGGCAAAGGTCCGCACGGTGTAGGCCAACACCGCGTAAAGCCCCGAGGCCACCAACAACGTGGCCGCCACATACGTCCAGTTCCGATGGGGCTGGGCAGCCCCAAACGCCGGCACGTGCACCAAAACACCAAAGTACTCCAGCACGCCCACCAGGGCGTACCCCCCCACGGCCAACCCCGTCACCACGAACCCCGCCAAGGGAGGAAGGAAGAAGTTGGCGTAGATCACGGTGAACAAGTAGAACACGAGGCCAATCCACTCCAAGCCCCCCAGCCGGTGGATGAGAAAGCTGATGAGGACGATCTCCACGCCGAAGAAGGCGGCGTACACGTTCTGGAGCGCCCGCAGGGTCTTCTGGCGGCGCAAAAGCCACAGGAAGGGCACCGTCAGCACCAGCCAGGCAAAGGGCACGGAAAACAGGGGATTGAACCGGAAACCCGGGAAACCGATGACCACAACGGCCACAAGGCAAAAGATCCCCAGGGTGATCCTGCGCACAAGGAATGTGCGCTCCACGATGGCCCGCATCTCCTCCAAGGGGTCGTGCACGGCGCCAAGGTAGCTCTGGAGCGGGTTTTCTGCAAGTTGAGCGCTTCCCCGACTGGTCGAGCCCCTGGGGCGCTATAGTCTGGAGGCGATGAAGGCGCTGGTTACGGGGGGCACGGGGTTCCTGGGGGCCCACGTGGTCCGGGCACTCCTCGAACGGAACATCCGGGTGCGGGTGTTGGCTCGGCCATGCTCCGATCGCCGCAACCTCCAGGGCTTACCGGTGGAGATTGTAGAGGGGGATGTCACGGACCTTCCCTCGGTGCGAAGGGCCGTCCAAGGGTGCCAGCTTGTCTTTCACGCCGCGGCCCTGTACTCGTTCTGGACCCGGCCCCGCCAGCGGATCTACGAAGTCAACGTGGACGGAACCCGCCACGTGCTCCAGGCCGCCTGGGAAGCACGGGTGGAGGGTGTGGTGCACACGAGCTCTGTAGCGGCCCTGGGCCTATGCCCCGACGGCACCCCCGCCGATGAGAACACTCTCCTGGACTACCGCCACATTGTTGGGGATTACAAGCGCAGCAAGTACCTGGGGCAACAGGTGGCCCTCGCCTATGCCCACAAGGGTCTTCCTCTCGTCATTGTCAACCCCTCGTTCCCTGTGGGTCCTTACGACCTCAAGCCCACGCCCACCGGCCAGGTCATCGTGGACTTCCTCAATCGGCGCATGCCGGCGTACATGGACACGGGCATAAACGTGGTCTCCGCTTCTGATGTGGGCTTGGGCCACGTCCTCGCTCTGGAGAAGGGAACACCAGGGGAGCTGTACGTCCTGGGCGGGGAGAACCTCACGTTCCGGGAGCTGTTGGGACTACTGGCCGAGGTGGCAGGTCTTCCCGCCCCCAAGGTGCGCCTGCCCTACGCCCCGCTGCTGGCCCTGTCCTACTTCAATGCCGGCTTGTGCCGCTTGACCGGCACCACACCGAGGATGACGCCCGACACCCTGCGAATGTCCCGGCATCCCATGGTCTTCAGCCCAGCCAAGGCTGTGGAGGAGCTCGGTTTTCCCCAGACCCCCGCCCGGGAGGCTCTGGCTGCAGCCGTGCAGTGGTTTCGTGAGCAGGGGTACGTCCGGTGCTAGTGGTGTCTTGTGGCCCTCTAGGGGTTGCCTTACCCTTTCACAGGATGACGCCTAAGCTCTTCGTCGGGGAAGGATCGGAGGAACGAGCCCTCCGATGGGCCTATGACCTCCTGGGGTCAGGGGAACGCGACCATCCCGACCTTTGGGTGTTGGTCCCGGAGCGGGGCGAGCTGGGCATTGATCGGGTGCGGGAACTGGCCCTTTGGGCCCGGTACGGACCGGTCCGTGCTCCAACCAAGGTAGCCGTCCTGGGCCCAGGGGAGCGGATTTCCCGCGAGGCGGCCAACGCCCTGCTCAAGATGTTGGAGGATACCCCACCCCACCTGGCGCTGGTGTTGTTCGCCGCCGCCCCGGACCGGGTGCTCCCCACGGTGCGGTCCCGCTGCCTCCTCGTTCGGGGGGCCTGGGTGCCGGGAGACGTGGCCGCCCGTCTCCGTCATGTCGGGTACGCTGAGGAGGAAGTGGCGTTCCTCGGGTGGCTTTTGGAGGACCAGTGGGAGGAAGCGGAAAGATTTCTGGGGAGCCGCCGCCAGCCCTTGGAGGAGTGGGCCCAAGCGGAGGCGGAGTTCAAGGGCGCCTCTTTGCCCGACTTGGCCGCGCTGTGGTCCCGAGAAGTTGGGGATCCCCTGCGGCGAAGGGCCCTGGGTTGGGCCCTGGCCCGCGGCTTGTTCACCGCCCGGGTGGACGAGGCCCTCGCGGTGGGTGAGCAGCTGGCTCAGGGGGGCGCGGCCTCGGTCGGACTGTTCTGCTCTGAGCTGGCCCGGTTCTTGGGGGAGGGGCCGGCGGAGGCCGTGGCTGGACTCAGCGAGTCCCGCAGGTTGGCCTGGGCTCGCAAAGCCTCCTTGGCTCGGGGCGAGCTTGAGGAGAACGCCAACCCGCGCCTGTTGGCGGAGGTGATGGCCCTGTGGCCGAGGAGAAGCTGAGTGCCCTCGTCCGGCGGCTGAGCCCCTTGGCCGAAGCGGGACCGGCCGTGTGGGTCGCCCGGGTGGGCAACCCTGGGGAGGTGTGGGTCCTGGAGGAATCCAGGACCCGCTGGCTCGTGAAGGTCCTTAAGTCCCCCATCCTAGAGAGCTCCGAAGGCCAGGCGCGGTTGATCCGGCGAGCGACGCCCGCTGACCTAGAGCTCCACAAAAACCTGAGGGAAGAGGCCCAGCGCCTTGTGGAGCAAGCTGTGGCCCGGGCGGAAGGCCTGGGGCTGTGCATGCGCTTCATCAGCGGTGAGCTGGATCTGGACCGGACTTTCCTCAGGCTGTTCTTCTGCTCGCCCAACCGGGTGGACTTTCGGGAACTGCTGCGGGACCTAGCGGGGTCGATGAAGCTGCGCCTGGAGCTGCGGCAGATTGGGCCCCGGGACGTGGCCAAGGTGCTGGGGACGTTGGGCCCGTGTGGGTGCCCGTTGTGCTGCCAGGGGTTCCTGCACAAGTTGCGGCCGGTGCCCTTGGAGCTGGCATTTGCCCAGCAGCTTCTCCTCAGCCCGGAGCGGCTCAGCGGAGCCTGTGGGCGGCTCAAGTGCTGTTTGGCCTACGAGCATGAGCAGTACCGGGAGGCGTTGGACGGGTTGCCCGAGCCAGGGGAGGAGGTCACGGTGGATGGCCGGACCGGGGAGATCTTGGGGTACCAGTTCTTCCGGGGGACGGCGAGTGTGGCCTGGTCCGATGGGACTCGGAGCGAGATCCCCTGGGGAAAGTTGCGGCCTCGGGAGGGGACCCCTTGACAGGGGGCTGCTCTTTCCGTATATAACAGGTGCGCCCCAAAGTGGGGCGCTTTACTTTGAGAACTCTCTTTCTCCCCGTACCCCTTTGCCCTGCTCAGCCTTTTACCACAATCCGGTGAACCCCAGGGTCAGGGCCCAGGTCTTGCCCGGGTCGGCCGGGTCCACTTCTCCAAACTTGGCGATCATCCGCACGGCCAGTTGTTCGCTTAGAGGCAGGTACAGCTGGAACTCGCACTTGGCCCAGCCGAATATTCCCCCGCCGGCGCGCCGGAAGAAGGTGGAGATCTGCCAACGGCCCTGGGCCCCGCAGCAGGGGAAGACCGGGCCGTGGACTTGCCATACCTCAAAGAACTGGGTATGCCCAGTCACGCTCGCGTTTTTGTCCTCCGCGAACGAGGTGGCCAGCCGCAGGCCTCCCCCGTTGGGGAGCTCGCATTTGATCTCCACTCCGTACACAGAAAGGCCCCCAAAGCCCCAGCCGGGGGACAACCCGATGAGCTCCACAAATGGCCGTACACACACGCCCCAGTCCGCCTTCAACCGCAGCGCCGGCTCAACCGTCTTGGAAGTGGGGGTGAATTTCACCCGCAAGTCCCACACAAGCCTCATTCGCTCGCAAAGCGAACAAAGGGGCAGGTCGAGGAGGGAAAGGCGGAGCTCCTTCAACCCCTCGTCTTTGGCGAACGTCGCTGTTCCTTCAAAGCGGAACGTGCAAGCAGGGCAGCCCAACGCCGCCCCAGCTCCAGGGCCGGCGAGCCGCACCGCCAGCTCGGAGAACTCCAGGGGAATGATCTTCCACGTGCTGCGGCCCTCCACGCTCAAATCCCCCAGCGACGTGCGCAACGTGAGCAGGGCCTTGGATTTGGTCGGGTCCGTGCCCAGGTAGTTGACCAAGGCGAAGGCAAAGATTCCCCAAAGGTTGGCCCAGGACTGCACGCTGGCCGAGGCCAGCGCAGGGAGATTGGGATCAAAGCTCAACGTGGAGATCACGGGGATCCGCAGGGCGGGGTCACCTGGGATGACCAGATCCAGCCGGGTGCCCGAGGACAGGGAACTGAACCCTGTGGGGCCCCAGCTGGCCCGCAGCTCCTGTTCCAAGAACCCCAGCCTCTGGAAGTACCCCACCTCCCACCGACTGAGCTTGACTTCCACGGGCATCCCACTGAAGTCCAAGGTTGCGACCAGGCTCACGTTGGGCGGCACAACGGGTGTTTCCAGAAGGGTTACGACGGGGAGGACCACGATCTGGATCACTCCTATGTCGAACCGGCCCAGGGGGTCCTCCACCAAGTACTGCAGGCGGTCGGTTCCGTAGAACTTGGGGTTGGGCACGTAGGTCAGGGCCGGGGGCTCGCCCAACAGCCTTCCGGAGCGAGGAGGCTCTACGATCTTGAAGGCGTAGCCCAGGGCCTGGGCTTCTTCGGGGTCCCAGAGGTAGAAGGAAGTGGGCGTTTCGTAGGGAACGAACAAGGCCCGCACAGGGGCTTGGGGTTGTCCCCATGCGCAAAAAGCTACAGCCACCCCGGCGATGAGCGCCACCGTGTTTTTCACCCAGACCTCCTTACGCCTGTACAGCCCGCCCAGAAAGCGTAGCACAAACAGGTTGTTGAGTCTATAATGCACATTACGCCGAGATTGTAATTCCCATTACATTTTCTGCGGCGACCCCCTACTTTCTCTCTGACCCTCGGAGTTTCAACAAAACTGGCCCCCGCTTCTGCAGGGGCCAGTCAAAAGGGTTCTGACGACTCGGGTCTACCAGGTCACCCAGATTCGGCGGGCATCAAACATCCCGTTCCCCAGCGTGACACATACCAGATGCTCTCCAACCTCCAGCTGGGAGATGTCCACCGCCAGCTTGTACACCGTGTCGCCTTCCCACGCCGCCTGGACGACCTGCGGCAGCACCTCCCGCTCGTAGACGAGGAACAGGACCTCCTCCACCACCCGCAGGACTGTCACCCGCGGCAACCCCGGCAGCTCCTTGACCCACGAGGGGATGACAAACTCAAACTTCACGGGGATTTCGGCCTCCTGCACCATGGGGATCTGGTCCTTGAGCAGCCGGAGGAGGTACTCCTCGTTGGGGAACGCCGAGGTCGCCGTCAGCGGCCGGCCCTCAGCATCCAGACCGCGGATGACGACTCCACGGTTGGTCCGCCAGTTGTCATCCCGGTCCGGCTTGGTGGGATCCAGCCGCTCCATTGTGGCGAACCCTGCTTCGGGCGAGCCGGCGATCCACCCGTCCCGCCAGGGGTTGTCCGCGTTGGCCGTGTCCCGCACCACGCCCTGGGCGTCCACCAACTCCACCACGTCCCCCTCCCAGCTGAACAGAAGCGCCTGCTCTTGGGGGACTTGAAGCACGTAGTGGGCCGGGATGTCCCGCACGACCAAGTCCCGAGCCCGTTCGATGAGGAATACACTTCGCGGGCCTATCATGCCCCTGAGCTCCACCACTTTCCATTCGTAATCCGCGGGTTCGACCGGGATCTTCCGGCGCCAGCGCAGCTGCCAGCCGGTGAGGTCTACCCACTCGTCCGTAACGTTGAGGAGCTCAATCCACACGTCGGTGACGCTTGCCGGGGTGCCCATCCAGGCGATCTCGTTGATCACCACCTGGCTCGCCACCTCGCGAGCGGGGGCTCGGGCCGGCAGTTCGGCCACCATCACCCACACTGTGGCCTCGTCCTCACGGCCGGCCGAATCCACGATTCGGTACATAAAGAAGTCCAGCAGGCCAAAGCGCGGGTCGGAAATGTACAGCACAGTTCCGTCCGGCAAGAGCTCGGCTTTCCCGTACACCGGAACCCCGATGTAGGCCACAGAGAAGGGGTCGCCGGTGGTGTGGTAGTCGTTGGCCATCACCTCGACCACCACCGACGCGCCCGGCTGGACTGTGGCGTAGTCGTCTTTGGCCACCGGCGTGCCCGACACCGTAGGCACAGGGCGAGGTTGAACCTCGGTCGTTTCCGAAACGACGTTGTTGGTCCCGTCGGGGTCTCTGGTGTCCGCAGCTACTTGGGCGGTGTTCCTGATCCTGTCCAAAGCTTCAGGGGTGACCAAGCCGATGATGGTGACGGTCCTCACTTCGTGGGGAGGGAGGTCGCCCAGGGCCCAGACGTTGTTGCCCGAGGTGGGCACAGGCGTCGCCCTGAGGAACGTGAACCCCGCTGGGTAGGTCTCGGTGACCACCACGCCCCGGGCCACGGACGGCCCCAAGTTGCGCACGGTCAAGGTGTACACAAGCTCGGTGCCGGCGATCACCGGGTCAGGGTTGTCGTCCTTGGTGATCTCCAGATCGGCCCGGTCATCGACCTCGGTGTTTTCATCGACCTCGTTGTCACCCTCATTCGGGTCGTCGGTGTCCGACCTCACCTGGGCGGTGTTGGTGATCGTGCCCAGCACCTCGGGCTGGGTCAGACCAGTGATGGTGATGGTCACGACGGTGTTCGGGGCGAGGTCGCCCAGGGCCCAGATGTTGTTGCCCGAGGTGGGCACAGGCGTCGCCCCGAGGAACGTGAACCCCGCCGGGTACGTCTCGGTGACCACGACATTCTGCGCAGTCGAAGGCCCTCGGTTGCCCACTTGCAGCGCGTACGTGAGTGCCGTTCCGGCCACCACGGGCTCAGGGTCAGCCCTCTTCTCGATCCACAGGTCGGCCGTGGCTTGAATGTTCGTGACCTCGATGTCCAGGTTGTTGGTCATCGAAGGATCGGGCACCCTCGAGCTCACGACCACCGTGTTGAGCAAGATGCCCAGCCTGGCCTCAGGACTCACCACGCCGCTGATTTCGATGCGCACTTCTTGCCCCGCTGCCAGTGTGTTCAAGCTCCAGCGGTTCGTTGTGCCGAAGTCCGGCAGGGGTACCGCACTCAAGAAGGTGAACCCAAGCGGATAGGTCTCGGTCACCACCACGTCCCGGGCGTCCGAGGGGCCCAAGTTGCGCACCACCACGGTGTAGGTCAAAAACTCCCCAGCCACCACCGGGTCGGGAGCGTCTTCTTTGAACACTTCCAGATCAGCCTGAGGCTCCACTCGGGTCTCTTCTTGGGTTTCGTTGTTTTCTGTGTCGGGATCTTCGGTCACGGTGGTCACCTGGGCAGCGTTTTGGATGGTGCCCCACACGTGGGAAGCCACGCGCCCCGTGATCGTGATGGTCCGGGTACCCCCGGCTTCGATCACCGGGAAGGCCCAAACATTGGTGTCCGAAGTGGGTTCAGGGTCGGCGGCTTGGAAGACGAAGCCGGCGGGGTAGCTCTCGACCACGGAGACGTTGCGGGCGTCCGAGGGGCCCAGGTTGCGGACCACCAACGTGTAGGTGAGGGTCGTTCCTGCAATGACTGGATCGGGGTTGTCTTGCTTTCCGATCTCCAGGTTAGCCCGGCTGTGGACGGTGGTGACTTCTTTGTCTTCGTTGTTTTCTGGGTTGGGATCCTGTTCCCGGGAGGAAACGCGAGCCGAGTTCACGGCCTGTTCCGTTACCCACGAGGCGATGGTCCCCACGATGCGGATTGTGAACTCTCCGCCAACTGGCAGAGTCCCCAGCACCCAAGTGTTGTTGCCCCACGTGGGTTGGGGTTCTGCGGAGCGGAAGACGAACCCGGCTGGATAAGCTTCAACCACGGTGACCTCCCGGGCGTCCGAGGGGCCCAGGTTGCGAACCACCAACGTGTAGACCAAGTCCTCGCCCGCACCGGCAACGACGAGCTCCGGATCGTCCTCTTTTTCGATCACCAGGTCAGCCAGCGTTTGAACATTGGTGTCTTCGTCGACCTCGTTGTCACCCTCATTCGGGTCGTCGGTGTCCGAGGTGATCCGGGCGGTGTTTCGGATGATGCCCAGCACCTCGGGCCTCACCTGTCCGGTGATGGTGATGGTCCTCACTTCGTAGGGAGCGAGGTCGCCCAGGGCCCAGACGTTGTTGCCCGAGGTGGGGGTAGGCGTGGCGCTGAGGAACGTGAACCCTGCCGGGTAGGTCTCGGTGACCACCACGCCCCGGGCCACGGATGGCCCGTCGTTGCGCACGGTCAGGGTGTACACAAGCTCGGTGCCGGCGATCACCGGGTCAGGGCTGTCGGCCTTGGTGATCTCGAGGTCGGCCCGGGTGTGGACCGTGGTGTCGGCTGTGGCCGTGTTGTTCCCGCTCACAGGATCGGCGGTTGAGGTGGTGACGCTAGCGGTGTTGGTGAGCACAGCACCGTGGGCCAGGCTGGGGG
>CAKZKH010000003.1 GCA_937122485.1 uncultured bacterium
GTTCGCCCTCCTGCGAAGGACGACAAGCCGCCCGAACCTTCGGCCCCCCGAGGGGAGCCCCGGAGCGAACCCGGCGGAGACGGGCCGTGGTGGGCCCTTCTTCAAGGCCTGGTGGAGGACCGGCCCGATGTGGCGGCGTTCCTGTGGCCTGGCCAGGCCACGTGGCGGGACGGGCAGCTCACCGTTCGTTTTCCAAAAGGGTGCGGCTTCCACTACGAATCCCTTGCCGAACCGGAAGTGCGGTCCTACGTTGAGGACCAGGCGCGGCGGTTCTACGATCCCCTCCTCTCTTTGGAGTTCCTGTACGAAGGGGGCAACGGTCCGAAGATGACGCTGGAAGAGGGGGCCAGGCTTGTGGCCCAAGCCTTGGAGGGCACGGTGGTGGAGGAGCGGAGGGCAAAGTGAAGAACTTCATGAGGGAAGCCCAGCGGTTGCAAGCAGAGCTGGCTGAGCGGCAAAAGAAGATCGCGGAGGCCCGGGTGGAGGCCAGCTCCGGTGGAGGCGTGGTGCGGGCTGTGGTCAGCGGCACGGGGGATTTGGTGGAGCTGGTGATTTCCCCCGAGGTTCTGGGGTCCGGGGAGGCGGAGATGGTGGCCGACTTGGTGGTGGCAGCGGTCCAGGAAGCGCAAAGAAAGGCGAGGGAGCTGGCCCAGGCAGCCATGGCCGAGTTCACCCGCTTGCTTCCCCCGGGGATGGGTTCGTGATTCCCCCCATCGAGAACCTGCTTTCGGCCCTGGTCAAGCTTCCGGGGATTGGGCGCCGCTCGGCGGAACGCGTGGTTTTTTATCTTTTGGCCAAGCCCGCGGCTGCTGCAGCACTTCAGCAAGCGTTGGCCGAGCTCAGCCGCGTCAAGCGCTGCCAGCGCTGCGGGAATTTTGCCGTGGAGACGCTGTGCTCCATATGCGAGGACGCGGGACGGGACCAAACCACGATTTGTGTGGTGGCCCACCCCTGGGAGATTCCCTTGCTGGAGAAGACCGGGGCTTACCAGGGCCTGTACCACGTGCTGGGGGGGCTCATCTCCCCGGCCCGCAAGGTGGGCCCGGAGGACCTGGGCCTGGAGCGGCTGGTGGAGCGGGTTCGGACCGAGGGCACCCAGGAGGTCATCCTCGCCTTGGAGTCCAAGGCCGAAGGGGACCTCACCGCCATGTACATCCTCCGCCAACTGAAGCCCTTGGGGGTGCGGGTATCCCAGATCGCCCAGGGTGTTCCGGTGGGACGGGATTTGGAAAGCGCGGATGAGCTGACGCTGGGACGGGCCCTCAAGGGGCGCACAACCCTGTAGAATGCCCCTTTTCAAGGAGGAGACGTGACCTGGCTTTTCTTTTTGCTGGCTGCCGCCGCGGTGATCTTGGCCGGGCGCAAACTGGCTCTGTACGGGGACATCTTGGCGGAGAAAACCGGGCTGGGCAGAAGCTGGATTGGCCTTGTGCTCGTGGCCGCTACCACATCCTTGCCCGAGCTGTTCACGGGGATCAGCGCCTCGGCCATCTTCGTGGTGCCCGACATCATCGTGGGCAACGTTTTGGGCGCGTGCCTTCTCAACCTGGCCCTGATTGGAGTCCTCGACCTGGTGGGGGGAAACCGCTCCTGGTCTTGCCAGGCCAGTGCAGGGCATGCCCTCTCGGCTGGGTTTGGCTTGGTGCTCACGGGCGTGGTGGGTCTGAGCCTCTTTTTCGGTGACGCCATCCCCTCGTTTGCGGGCATCGGGCTCACCACCCCTGTGCTTGTGTTGATTTACCTCCTCGCCCTCCGCCTTTCCTTTGTGTACGAAAAGAACGCCATGAAAGAGGCCGAGGCCCTGGAAAAGGTGTACGGTCGGGTTTCCTTGGGCCAGGCGGCGGTGGGGTACACCTTGGCTGCGGCGGTGGTGGTCACGGCAGCGATCTTCCTGCCTTACTTGGGGGAGAAGATCGCTGAGGAGACCGGAATCGCCCAGGCCTTCGTGGGGACCTTGTTTGTGTCCCTTGTGACTACGCTGCCGGAGGGCACGGTGACGGTGGCTGCGGCCCGCATGGGGGCCGTGGACCTGGGGATCGGAAACCTCCTGGGGAGCTGGATGTTCAACCTGGTGATTCTGGCTGTGGGGGACATCCTGTACCGGGAAGGCCCGATCCTGGGGGCGGCCCGAGGCAACCACCTCGTCACCGCCATGGGCATTGGCCTTCTGTGCGGGATCTTCCTGGTGGGGCTCACCTACCGCCAGGAGAAAAAGGGCCTCAAGGTGGCGGGTTGGGACACCGCGGCCCTATT
>CAKZKH010000004.1 GCA_937122485.1 uncultured bacterium
GAGGTGCAGCTCGACGACGCCGAGGTAGCTGTGGTGTCCTACGGCATCTCGGCTCGGGTGGCCCATGGGGCCATTGAGCGGGCCCGAAAAGAGGGGATCAAGGTGGGGATGCTCCGTCTCATCACAGCCTGGCCCTTCCCCGAGGAAGTGGTGGCCGGGCTGGCCACGAAGGTAAGGGCGTTCGTGGCGGTGGAGATCAACCTTGGGCAGATGAGCCGCGAGGTGGAGCGGGCAGCCCGGGGCCGGGCACCCGTGGTCGGGGTCTACCACGCTGGGGGAAGGATTCACACCCCTGAGGAAGTCCTGGCCGGGATCAAGGAGGCGATGCGATGCCGGTGAAGACCAAGCCGATGCCGGAGCTGGTGCGGGGGGCTGCGCACCCCATGGAGAAGTACCTCCGCACCGAACGACTCCCCCACATTTGGTGTTCAGGTTGCGGGTTGGGTACCGCGCTGTCCAGCTTTCTGTACGCCGTGGACGACTTGAAGCTTGATCCGGACAAAGTGGCCGTGGTGTCCGGCATTGGCTGCACAGGGCGCATCGCCGGGTACGTGCGGATGGACACCTACCACACCACCCACGGCCGGGCCATTCCCTTCGCTACCGGCCTCAAGCTGGCCAAGCCCGAGCTGAAGGTGGTCGTGTATTCGGGCGATGGGGACCTGTTCGCCATCGGGGGCAACCATTTCATCCACGCCGCCCGCCGCAACATGGACCTCACCGTGCTGTGCGTGAACAACTTCAACTATGGGATGACCGGAGGGCAGGTGGGGCCCACCACGCCTGTGGGCGCGCGCACCACAACCACCCCGTTTGGCAATTTCGAGCACACGTTCAACCTCGTCCACTTGGCGGCCTCGGCCGGCGCCACCTACGTGGCCCGGTGGACCGTCCTCGACGGCCGCCGCCTCAAGGAGGGCATCAAGGAAGCCCTCACCCACAAGGGGTTCACGTTTGTGGAAATTGTGGCTCCTTGTCCCACCAACTACGGGCGGCGGAACCGCATCGGCGAGGGGCTCGATGAGCTCCGGTTCTACCGGGAAAACACGGTGATTCGCCACGGGACGGACCCCAAGGCGGCCCCCCTCGAGCCGGGTAAACCCATTGTGGTGGGGAAGTTCGTGGACATCCAGAAGCCCACGCACTTGGACCTGTATGAGACCAAAGCAGCGGAAGTGAGGAAATGAAATGAACCTCGTCGAGGCATTGACCGAAGCCTTAGCCCAAGCGGCGACCGTGCTGTCCCCGGATGTGGTCCAGGCCCTGCAGGCCGCGCGGGAACGGGAGGAAGGGCCGGCGAAGGTCCAGATCGAGGCCATCCTTGAGGACGTCAACATTGCCCGTACCCACAAGGTTCCCATCTGTCAGGACACCGGCACGGTCTCGTACTACCTTCGGGTGGGACAGGACTTTCCCCAGCTGGGGCAGCTGATGCAAGCACTGCCCGAGGCCACGCGGCGGGCCACTTCCCAGGTGCCCCTGCGGCCCAACACCGTCCATCCCTTCACGGGGAAGAACCCAGGGGATAACACAGGAAGGTACGTGCCTGCCGTCACCTGGGAGTTCGTGCCTGGGGGAGAGGCCGAGATCCACGTCCTGCCCAAAGGTGGGGGGTCGGAGAACTGCTGTGTCCTCAAGATGCTGGCTCCGGGTGTGGGCCTCAAGGGCATCAAGGAAGCGGTGGTGGAGCACGTGGTGGCCTGCGGGGGGTTGCCTTGCCCGCCCACGGTGATTGGCGTGGGGATTGGAGGGGGGGCCGACCTGGCGCTCAAACTTGGAAAGCTGGCCCTCCTTCGGCCGTTGGGTCAGCCCCATCCAGAAGCTGAAGTGGCCCAGCTAGAGAGGGAGCTCGCCGAGCTCCTCAACAGCACGGGTGTGGGCCCGATGGGACTAGGAGGGAAGACCACGGTGCTGGCCGTCCACGTGGAGTACGCCCATCGGCACCCAGCGTCCCTGCCCCTGGGGATTGTCGTTCAATGCTGGGCCCACCGCCGTGGGGTTGTGGTGGTGCACCGCGACGGGCGGGTGGAGGTGAAGCGATGAAAGTTCTGACCACCCCGATTGGGGAGAAGGAGGCCCGAGGGCTTCGGGTGGGGGACGTGGTGTACCTCACCGGAACCCTGATTACCGCCCGGGACGAGGCCCACAAGAAGCTTTTGGAGCACGGTTCCCCGCTGCCGTTGGAGGGTGGGGCCCTGTTTCACTGCGGGCCGGTCGTGCGGAAGATGGAGGGCACATGGCAGGTCCTTGCTGCCGGGCCCACCACCTCGGCCCGCATGGAGCTGTTCGAGGCGGACGTGCTCAGGAAGTTCAAGCCCCGGGTGATCGTGGGCAAGGGCGGCATGGGCGAGAAGACCCTGGCCGCCTTGGGCGAGGTGGGGGCCGTGTACGTTCACTTCACCGGGGGAGCCGGGGCCCTGGCCGCTCAGGCCATCCGCACGGTCACCGGCGTCCACTGGCTGGAGGAGCTCTCCATGGCCGAGGCGGTGTGGGTCTTCCAGGTGGAGAAGTTCGGTCCCCTGGTGGTCACCATGGACAGCCACGGCCGGTCCATGTACAAGGACTTGGCGGTTCAGGTGGAAGCAAACATGAAGGGAATTCGAGAGCGGATACGGGGGAGCAAATGAAAGAGCACAAGCCCAACGTGGAGGAATTGCTGGCCAAGGCCAAGGAACCGGCCAAGAAGGCTCCCAGTTGGCACGCGGCGTACCGGGGCAAGGTGGAGGTCGTGCCCAAGTGCGCTGTGACGGGGTACGAGGACTTTGGGATCTGGTACACCCCGGGCGTTGCTCAACCCTGCCGGGAGATCGCCGAAAAGCCGGAAAAGGTCTTTGAGTACACGAACAAAGGCAACTTCGTGGCCGTGGTGTCCGACGGGACCCGGGTGCTTGGCCTGGGGGACATCGGCCCCCTGGCGGCTTTGCCCGTGATGGAGGGGAAGGCCCTCCTGTTCAAGTACCTGGGTGGGGTAGACGCCTTCCCGGTCACCATCAGCACCAAGGACCCCGAAGAGCTCATCCAGGCCGTGAAATGGATTGCTCCCGCCTTCGGAGGAATCAACCTGGAGGACATCGCTTCCCCCAAGTGCTTCTACGTGTTGGATCGGCTGCGGGCGGAGATGGACATTCCGGTGTGGCACGACGACCAGCAGGGCACGGCCGCCATCACCCTGGCTGGGGTCCTCAATGCCCTCAAGGTGGTGGGCAAGGACCCGCGGCGGGCTACCTACGCCGTGATTGGGTCAGGTGCCGCCAACATCGCCTTTGTGCGCGTGGCCCTCACCTACGGGATCCCCGCCGGACAGATCATCATGGTGGACTCCACGGGCATCCTTCACCCCGGCCGGGAGGACCTGGAGAGGGAGAAGACGCAGAACCCCTACAAGTGGGACTACGCCCACCGCACGAACAAGGAGCGGCGGAAGGGCGGGATCGCCGAGGCCCTGGAGGGCGTGGACGTGTGCGTGGCCGCGAGTAAACCCGGGCCCGGGGTCATCAAGCCCGAGTGGGTACAGCGGATGGCCAGGAACGCCGTGGTGTTGGCCTGTGCCAACCCAGTTCCCGAGATCTGGCCTTGGGAGGCCAAGGAGGCGGGGGCCAAGGTGATCGGCACCGGTAGGTCCGACTTCCCCAACCAGATCAACAATTCCTTGGGGTTCCCCGCCATCTTCCGGGGCACGCTGGACGTGTTCGCCAAGACCATCACCGATGAGATGACGATTGCTGCCGCCGAGGCCATCGCCAAGACCGCCGAGGCCAAGGGCCTACGTGAGGACTACATCGTGCCCACGATGATGGAAATCGAGGTGTTCATCAACGAGGCGGTGGCGGTGGCCAAGAAGGCGATGGAGCAAGGGGTGGCCCGTCGGACCTTGACCGAGGCTGAGCTTGCCCGCAACGCCGAGCGCATGATCCGCCGGGCGCAAGAAGAAGTGCGGACCCTGATGAAGGCCGGGCATATCGCCCCGCCTCCCGCAGCTCCCTGATCGAAGTTCTGGGAAAAGGAGGGGCCCCTTCAGCCCCTCCTTTCTTGCCTCAGCGGACCCGCAGCGCGTCCAGGACGATCCGGACCAGGAGGAGAACCCAGCCCACGGCCACCACGATCCAGATCACCTTGCGCGCCGCCTCAAGGATGCCGAACAGGAGAAGAACCACCGTGATCAGGCCGAGGTAGCCCAAGGGCATGGCCAACTCCGGGCTGGCCTGCCGGTCCCTGGGGAGGATCAGGTTGAGGAGCCGAAGAAGCCCCTCCCCGAAAAGCTCAGCCGCAGACTGGATGAAGGACAAGAGCTTATCGCCCACCTTCTCCGCCCCTGACCCGGCCAAGGCCACCACACCCACGCCAAGCACCACCAACCCCACAATTCCTGGTTTCATGACCACCTCCGCCCGATCGTAGGGGGAAACAGGGAAAAAGGGAAAACCACGCCCGGCCTTGGCTAGTCCGAGTCCTTGGCCTCTTCCATGGCGTCCTCGACCTTGTCCAGGAGATCGCTGAGGCGCTCGAGTGCCGACTCCATCTCCTCCTTCACCTGAACGAGTTCGGTCAGGAGAGGTTCAAGCTTGTCCATGAGCTCTTTCTTGGTCACGTAGGCCATAGCCACCTCCTTTGGCGAGGGCGATTTTACGCAACCCGGCCAAGGATCAAGGGCCTGGGCTCGGGCCTGTCCGGTCCGATGTGAAACGCCGCGGCGATCAGGCGCTCGGCCTCGGGGATTCGCTCTTTGCGGTTGGTGTGGAGGCGGGCGAGGGGCTGACCCCGACGCACTTCGTACCCCACCTTGGCCAGCAGCTCCACCCCTGCTCCGGGGTCCACCGCCTGGCCTTTGACCTCCCGGCCCGCGCCCAGAAGCCCGGCCGCCAGGCCAATGTTCCGCGCTGCCAGGCCTTGGACGTAGCCGGATGCAGGGGAAAGGATTTCCACCGCTGTGGACGCTTGAGGCAGGAGCTCGGGGTTGTCCACAGCGCGAAGGTCCCCGCCCTGGGCGGCCACCAGCTCCCGGAACTTCTCCCAGGCTCTTCCGGACTCCACCAGGCGGATGAGGCAGGCCCGGGCTGCGGCAGGGGCAGGGGCCTCGCCTGCCAATACCAACAGTTCGGCCCCCAGGGCCAACGTGACTTCGGTGAGGTCGGCCGGGCCCCGACCCTGAAGGACTTCTACGGCTTGGCGGACCTCAAGGGCGTTACCGGCCATCCGGCCCAAGGGCTCGTCCATGGCCGTGATCAAAGCAGAAAACTTCTTGCCCAACCTGTTCCCCACCCGGACAAGGGTGGTGGCCAACCGCTCGGCCTCGGCCCACTCGCGCATGAACGCCCCATCCCCGCATTTGACGTCCAGGACAATGGCATCTGCTCCTCCAGCCAGCTTCTTGGACAGGACGGAGGCGGCGATCAGGGGAAGGGAGGGCACGGTGCCGGTCACATCGCGAAGCTCGTAGATGAGCCGATCTGCAGGCACGACGTCCGCGGTGTGGTCGGCGATCACCGCTCCTACCCTGGCCGCTTGGGAACGGATCTCCTCCAACGAGAGCTCGGTGCGGACGCCGGGGATGGCCTCAAACTTGTCGATTGTGCCCCCGGTGTGGCCCAAGGCCCGGCCGGAGAGCTTGGCCATCACCAGCCCGGCTGAGGCCACAACAGGCACAAGGGCCAAGGTGACCGTATCGCCCACGCCCCCGGTGGAGTGTTTGTCCACTTTGACGCCACCGATCCTGGAAAGATCGATCTTCTCTCCGCTTTCGGCCATGGCCTGGGTCAAGGCCACAGTCTCCTGTTCGGTCATCCCGCGGAAGTACACGGCCATGAGGAAGGCGGACATTTGGTAGTCCGGAATGGTTCCGTTTACGAACCCTTGCACAAGCCAGCGAATCTCTTGTGAACTGAGCTCCCCTCCATCGCGTTTTCTCTCAATGAGGTCGATCGCCCGCATGACCTTGGCAATGCTAGCGCACGATTGGGGGTTGCCCAACGCGGTGCCAAGGGCCCACAGGGCGCGGTACTTCCCACCGCGTGGGGAGTGCAAAGAACAGGACCTTCTAGGCGAGCTTAGCCCGCAACCGGGCCGACACGTAGTCGATGGCCCACACGAGGATGATGATGAGGATGGTAAGCATGGTGGCCTCGGAGAACGCCCAGTTTTTGAGGTACTCGGCGAGGCGGAAGCCGATGCCGCCCCCGCCCACCAAACCCACCACCGTGGCCATCCGCACGTTGATGTCCCACCGATAGAGGGTGAAGGACAGGTAAGGGTTAATGATCTGGGGGATGATCCCATAGCGAATGACTTGGGCTCGGTTGGCCCCGGTGGCGGTCACCGCTTCTACCGGTCCGGGATCGATGCTCTCCAGCTGCTCGGAGAAAAGCTTCATCAGGTCCACAATGGAGTGGAGCCAAAGGGCCAGGACCCCTGCGAACGAGCCTACCCCCACCCAAACGGCGAAGATGATGGCCCAGATGACCGCGTCGATGGAGCGGGTAAAGCTGCCGAGCATGCGGAGGAGGAAGTAGATGGGGCGGCCGAGCACGCCCTGCATGAGGTTGCGGGCCGCCAAGAAGGAGAGCACAGCGGCCACCGGCATGGCGCACAGCGTGGCCATGAACGCCATGAAGAACGTCTCCGCCAGGAGTTGAAGACCGCGGGTGAGGAGGGCCGTGTTCGGGGTGAGGATGGCCCGCCAGAACTTGACCGTCCTCCCGGCCATGGTGAACAGGGCCAGGAAGTCCACCCGCACCGTGCCAAACGCGGTGCCCAATGTAAAGATGATTAAGGCCAGAACTGCCCAGCCCGATGTGGTTCTCCACCAAGCCGGCCAGCGGGTCTTCCGCTCTTGGAGGACCTGTCCAGACCCCACTTCTTGGAACGTCAGCCCCTGAGGGTGATCGGGAATCCAGGACACCGCGAACAAGTGCCACAGAAGCCAGTACCGCAAGCGCTGGGTCCAATCCACGCTTTCCCCGGTGGGGGATTTGAGTTCCACCTTGAAGGCCCTCTGACCCAAGGAGGTGAACAGGGCTTGCCACAGGGCCGCGGCCTCCACCACGGCCAGGACCATCCACCACTCCACCTCCAGGCTGTAGCTCACCACACCATGCCTCAGGTAGAAGAGGAAGGTCCCGGCCATGACCACCAAGGCTCCGATGAACGCAATGTCCACGAGGGGAACAAGCACCCCGAGCTTGATTTGGCGGAGCAAGCGGTCCACGGGATGGAGGTTCTCGGGGGTCATGTGATCTTCTCCCTCACCCAGCCCGAGACGTAGTCCAGGACCCACACCACGGCGGCAAAGCCCAGCACCACCGCCCCCACGAACTGCCACTGCAAGTCGTCCTTGTACCAGAAGAAAAGGCGTCCGATTCCTCCGCCCCCCACAAGGGCGATCACCGTGGCCATGCGCAAGTTGATGTCCCAGCGGTACAGGGTGAAAGCCAGAAACGGTGGAATCACCTGGGGGACCACGGCGTAGCGAATCATCTGGACCCAGTTGGCACCCGTGGCCCGGACGGCTTCCAAAGGCCCAGGGTCCACGTGCTCCACCTGTTCGGAGTACAGCTTGCCCAAGGCGGCGATGGTGTGGATGAGGAGGGCAATCGAACCGGCAAAGGAACCGAATCCGACCCAGATAGCAAAGATGGCGGCCCAGAATATGGACTCCACCGAGCGGAACACGTTGAAGAACATCCGGGTGATGAAGTACACCGCTGTCCCCAGCAACCCCTTGGCCGTGACGTTGCGGGCCCCCAAGAAGCTCAAGGGGAAAGCAATCAACGTGCCGAACACCGTGGCCAACAGGGCCATGAACAAGGACTCCACCAGCCCCCCAGCCACGGACTGACCGATGCCCGGGTCGGCCCTGAAGAAGTAGGTAAAGTCCGGGTGGGTGAGGCCTCGCCACATCCGTTCTGGCTTGCGGAAGTCTCGGATCATCCGGCCAAGATCCAACCCGGTCACTGTGGTGCCCAAAGCGATGGTCATGCCCAGCAGGGCGAGGCCCGTGAGCCCAAACATCCGGAAGTACCAGCGGCGGCGGGGGACGCTTGCCAGTTGGCTTACCGAGCTGAGGCGAAGACCCGCGAGCTCAGCATGCACTGGGGCTTGGGGACGGAACAGAACGCCAACGCCCAGAGGGAGCAGGGCCAGGTGGGAAGCAAGAAAGTAGACAAGACGCTGACGGAAGCTGGGCTTACTCCCGTCCTTCGCAGTCAGGACAACACCAAGGGCCCGGTTCCCCAGGCTCCAGAAAAAGGAGCGGAGGACAAGGGCAAGCTCGGCTGTCCCCCACAACACCAGGAACCACCCCCAGGGGGCAAGGGCAGGCAGCACGAACTTTTCCTCCGGCCGCCAGATCAACGTGGGGGAGGTCATCATGTAGTGGAGGCTGAAGCCACCGTAGATAAGGTAGATCCAGGAAATCCAGTCGGCTAGGAAAGAGACGACTTCCCGCTTGACTGGCTTCCACCAAGCTGCGAGGGCTTCCTGGGTGTGTTTGAGGAGTCGACGGACCTGGCCCGCCCTCCACCTCACCGGACCTCGACCTCCTCCGCCTCTTCCCCGTAGATTTCCTTGAATTTGGCGTTGTCGATGTCCTGGGGCGGGCCGTCGAACACCATTTCCCCGCCCCGGAGGGCAATGATCCGCGTCCCGTAGCGGCGGGCGAGGGAGAGGAAGTGGAGGCTGGCCACCACGGTCACCCCGTCTTCCCGGTTGATCTGCTCGATGTACTTCATCACGGAGTGGGAGGTGGCAGGGTCCAGGGCGGAAACCGGCTCATCGGCAAGGAGGAGTTGGGGTTCTTGCATGAGGGCCCGGGCAATTCCCACCCTCTGTTGCTGGCCTCCCGAGAGCTGATCGGCTCGTACGTGCATCTTGTCCAGGAGACCTACCCGTTCCAGGCACTGTTCAGCCAGCTTGAGGTCCCGGCGGGAGAACCACCCCAAAAGGGAAGTCCCCGTGGGGCTGTAGCCCAGCCGGCCGGCCAGGACATTGGCCAGGACCGTCGATCGCCTCACGAGGTTGAACTGCTGGAACACCATCCCGATTCGGCGGCGGATGCGGCGGAGGCCGCGCTGGGACAGGGCGGTGATCTCCGTTCCGTCCAGGTAAATGCGGCCTGAGGTGGGCTCCACCAGGCGGTTGATGCACCGCAGAAGGGTGGACTTCCCTGAGCCGGACAGGCCGATGAGGACGAGGAACTCCCCCTTCTCCACCTGGAAGGTCACCTCGTGGAGGGCGCGGACCCGGCCCCGCTCGTAGATCTTGGTCACGTTGTTGATGACAAGGTGGGGCATCGGCGGCCAGTGTAGCACGAACGAACAAAAAAGGGGAGGGCTGAGCCCTCCCCTTTCTCAGGGGTGGGCCTACCGTGGAGGCACAGGAAGACCAACGAGCCTGCGGTACGCATCGTAGTAGGAGTCGGTGATGCGCACCACGTCCGTCCACTCGTAGAACCCGGGTCGAGACCACAGGGCGTAGCCCTCGGGGGTGCGGATGTGCTTCTCGATGGCCTCCACGATCTTGTCCTCCAGGTCCTTGGGGAACCCCGCGGCGAAGGCGATGGAGTCGTTGGGGATTGGGCCCACAGTGTCCACGATCCCGATCTTCTTGACCAACGTCCAAATGTCCCCGTAAACCTTAACTTCCGTGGCGATGGCCCAGCGCAGGTCCCGGCACTCGCCCAACAGGGCCGGGGCCACCAGGTCGTTGGTTGCCTTGTCCCAAAGCCAGAGTTCCGGATCCATTCCGTAATCCCAGCGCCAACCAATGTAGTCAAGGAACGGCTGGGCAGCGGCGGGTGGAAGCGGGGGCGAGCCATAGCCCGTGCAGAAGTCGGCCTGCCCCTCGAGGATTTGGATCATGGCTGCCACGTGGGTGCCGGCTTCGCGCTCGATCGGCACGATCCCCTCGGCCTTGAACAAACCGGAAGGCAGGACGTATCCGGAAGTGGACCGGCGGGAAGCAAACGCCCACACTTTGCCATCCAGGTCCCTTAAGGAGGTGTACCCTTTCTCCCTCAGGGCGTAGATTGTGGCAAAGTAGAAGTGGTAGCCGAACCGAACCGCGGCCAGCCGGCAGTGCACACCCGGGTTCGCGTTGGTAATGCGCGCGTACTGATCTGTGGTGGGGATCCCAAACGTGTCCCCTTTGGCCGTAATCATGGCCTCGATCATGGCCGCGTAGTCCGGGGCGATCACCGGCCTGATCACAAGCCCAGTGAGTTTGGACAGGGCCTCGGCGATCTTGGGGCCCACCTCTTGAATCACGTCCACCTTCACCGACGGCACGAACAACATGGTGATTGGACGTGCCGCTGTGCCGAGCGCCTGGGCCAGACCCGTCGTCCCAAGCGCCACCGCTGCGAGTACCGCCAACACGAGGAGCCGCTTCACACAACCACCTCCTTGGAAGGTTGCACACCATTCTATCCCCCGGCCCGTGGCCTGCGCAAGGCGCAGCTGTTCCGCTATCCAACCCCGTGGGGTTGATTGTGGTGGTCGAGGTGGCGTACCCAACAACAGGCGGCCCTTAGGCCGCCCTGGTGGAGGTGGGGGGAGTTGAACCCCCGTCCGAAAACCCCTTGGCTTCGGCTTCTACAAGCTTAGCCCGCGTTCTGGATCTCGGACCGCGCGCTCCCACGGGCGGGATCGCTTGGTCCCCAGCCCTGCAAGGGTTGGCCTAGGCGGCCCAGGGCCCGCAGCCTAGGCTAGCCTGCTTTGTCCACGCCCAGCGGTCCCCCGCAGGCGGGGGGGCCGCGGACGGCCTACGCCTAGTTCAGAGCGTAAGCAGGAACAGTTGCGTAGTTGGCATCTATTTGCCATCCGCTGGTTTTAGGAGGTGAGCGGACCTCCGCTTGCCGCCTGGCCTCGGTGTTCCCGTCGAGACCGGTCACCCCCAAGCACCCGGATTATACTCCCGGCGAGGTGAGGGTGTTGGGTCGGGCGCTCCTCCCAGGGATTGCTGCCGCGCTGGGCTTCGGGGTTGCTTGCGGCTACCTGCTCTTTCCGGGCGTGTGGGCTGTCCTCGCCGCTGGGGGGACCCTGGCTCTTGGCGCCAGCCTTCGGTCCACGGTGGCCCTTTGGGCCGCGGCCTTTGCCCTGGGCCTTGCTCTTCCCCAGAAGGTTCCTCTCCCCGATCATCTGGCTTTCCAGCTCCCCGCGCTCGAGGAAGTCACGGGCCGGGTGTTGGACCTGCCCGATCCCCGGGCCAAGACCGATGCCCTTACCCTGGACCCGGTGACCCTCCCGGTTCGTCTTTTGGCCTACGTTCCCAAGGGGCTGGAACTCTTTCCCGGGGACCTGGTTCGGCTGCGGGGGGAGTTTGGGGTTCCCAGTCCCCCGGCGTGGAGGTCCCATTTGGAGCGCCGGGGCGTGTACGGGCTTTTCTTCGCCCGGGAGGTGGAGGTTCTCCACCGCGGTTCGCGCGGCCTCCTGGGTTGGGCAGGGCGGGTGAGGGCGCGGCTTCTCTCCGTGGTGAGCAGTTCGGTTCCTGAGCCCGGGGGCTCGGTGCTGGCGGCCCTGCTTCTCGGGGCCAGAGGCAGCTTGCCTGAACAGGACGACCAGGCCTTCCGCGCTGCAGGGGTGGCCCACGTCCTCGCCCTGTCGGGGCTCCACGTGGGCCTGCTGGCTGCGGGGGGGTGGTGGCTCCTCGGGCTTGTCCGTCTTCCAGGCACCTGGCGGTACCTCCTCCTTGTCCCAGCCGTGGGGCTGTACGTGCTTCTGGGCGGGGCCCGGGTGTCCCTCGTTCGGGCAGGGATCATGTTCGCCGTGCTCGGAGTTTTCTGGGTCCTTTGGGCTCAGGGCTGGGTTCTCCGTCGGTGGCTAGATCCTGTGCAGGGACTGGCCCTGGCCGCCGTGGCGGTGATCCTTGTTTGGCCGCACGCGACCTTGGAGGCCGGCTTCCAACTGTCCTTTGCTGCCACGGGGGCTATTCTCCTTCTTCTACCGCACTGGACTGCCTCGCCCCTACGGAAGCGCTTGCCCAAGGGCTTGCGGTGGCCTGTCGACCTCCTGGCGGTCACGGCCTGCGCCCAGGTGGGAGCGCTCCCCTTCTTGGGGGCTTCCTTTGGTTACGTCACGCCCTATGGGCTTGTGGCGAACCTTGTTCTCGTCCCTTGGACCGCAGCCCTGCTGTGGGGTGGTGTTGTCATCCTCGCCCTAACCTGGACGCCTGTTGCCGAACCTCTGGGCGCCATTTTGGATCGGGCTTTGGTTCGACCGTACTTGGCGGCGGTGCGGGGGGCAGCGTCCCTCCCTGGGGCAACGCTCCCGGTGGGACCGTACTTTGGCTTGTGGTGCTTGTTTCTTGCTCTGGCGGTGTTGATCCTTGTGGCCTACATCGAGAACGAGCGGGGGGATCTTGTCAGGTCTCGATGATCCGCGCTCCCCGGAGGATCCGCTCGAGCTCGCGAATCCGACCCTCCACAAGGGCCTGTTCTTCTTTGGCTGCGTGGTACTCCGCGTTTTCGCTCAGGTCACCCAGTTCCCGGGCTGCCCGGATCCGTTCGATGATCTGGGGCCGCCGAACGCGAACAAGCTCATCCAACTC
>CAKZKH010000005.1 GCA_937122485.1 uncultured bacterium
CAAGGTCAAGCACAAAGCAGTCCTCGCAGCGCTGGATGGCCTCGACCTTCGTGTTGAGCTGGAACTGGATCCCTTTGTCCAGGAGGTCCCGGTACATGGCCTCGATGACCTCCCGGACCTTCCCCGTGCCGATGTGGCGTTGGCGGGCTGGGACAAACTCCACCCCGGCCTGAGCTGCGGCCTGCTTGAGGCCCTGCACAGCCTGGGCATCTTCCCCGGAGTACTGGGGGGGAGCCCCGTAGCGGGTGAACACTTCGTCCACCCAAGAAATCCGGCGTTCCAACTCCTCGGGCGGGCAGCGGAGGGCGAGGGGATCGCCCCCGATGCGGGGGGTGAGGTTGAGCTTGCCGTCGGAGTACGCCCCGGCGCCCCCCACCCCGCAGGTGAGGCTTGTGCGGTCCCGGGGGCACAACCCCTTCTCCACCACCACCGTCCCCAGCCCTGACCCTGCCAGCTCCAAAGCCGCAAACAGACCGGCAGGGCCCGCCCCCACGATCGCCACATCAAAGGTGTCCGTTGGCTTTTTCACGGTATCCTCGAACCGCGGGCATCGTAGCCGCGGCGGGAAAGGGGTCAAGTTTGCGGATTGGAGGGGGACAGCACCGCGGGCGAAGGATTGAAGGACCGGAGGGCCGGGACCTCCGGCCCCTGCGCAACCGAGTCCGCCTGGCCTTGTTTGACATCTTGGCCCCGGTCCTGCCCGGGGCGGAGTTCCTCGACCTGTTCGCCGGCACAGGGGCGGTGGGACTGGAGGCCCTGTCCCGCGGGGCCAAACGAGCTACCTTTGTGGACAGTTCCCCTCGGGCCGTTCGCCTGATCCGTGCCAACGCCGAACGTTTAGGTTGCCAACAGCGCGTGGAAATCCTCCACATGGACACCCTGAAGGCCTTGCAGCAGCTCGCCCAACGCGGACGGCGATTCGACCTCGTGTTCGTCGGAGCCCCCTACGGCACAGGCCTCGGGCAAAAGGCAACCCACGCCCTGGCCCAATTCCAGCCCCTCCACCCCGGGGCCCTGGTGGTTTTGGAATCCTTCCACAAAGAGAGACTCGACCCCCAGTACGGGCACCTGACCCTAGAACAGAACAGGGTGTACGGGGAGACCCGCCTGTCCTTCTTTCGGTTTGCACCTGGGCAACACGGGGGCTACACTGCGCCCCAACCCGAGGGGCAGGAATGAAACCGTTGATCCTTCTCACAAACGACGACGGGTACCTCTCCCCCGGGCTGTTGGCCCTGCGGGCGGCCATGGCCGACGTGGGAGAAGCGTGGGTGCTGGCCCCAGACCGCAATTGGTCGGCGGCGTCCAGAACGCGGGTGTTCCACAAACCGTTGCGTGTTTCCACGGCTCGCCTGGCCGATGGCACGGTGGTCCACGTATCGAACGGCTCGCCCTCGGACTGCGTGCTGTTGGCGCTCCTGGGCCTTGCCCCGCGGCGGCCGGACTTGATCGTAGCCGGCATCAACCAGGGGCTCAACGTGGGCCGGGATGTCACCTACTCGGGCACGGTCGCCGCGGCCATGGAAGGGGCCTCGGCCGGCATCCCCGCCTTGGCCGTCTCCGCCGACATCGCCGAGGACCAAGCCGATTACGAATTGGCCGCCACCTGGGCCACCCAGGTCGCCCAACGGTTGCTCACCGAACACGCCCGGTTCCCCAGCGTCCTGCTCAACCTCAACGTTCCCCGTGGGCACCCCCGTGGACTGAAGGTCACACGGTTGGGGGGCAAGATCTGGTCGGAGGACCTGGTGCAAGGCAAGGACCCCCGGGGGCGCGACTTCTACTGGCTCACCGGCGAAATGGCCACCCATCCTCCCCACAACGAGCAGGACACCGACGTGTGGGCCGTCCTGTCCGGCTACGCCTCCCTCACCCCCCTCCACCTCGATCTCACGGCCTATGAACGGATCCAGGACCTGCGGAAGTGGGAGTCCGAAGCACCCCCGGCCAGTTGACCGGTGACGGACAAACCGCGATGAACGGCGAACTGCGGTGCCCCCTGTGCGGAGCGGGGGGAACCTGGGCGGTTCAGCCCCCAACCTGTCGGGATTGCCACGTTCCCCTCACGTTCTTTCCCTCTGCGGCCAGGGGGGTCGAGCGTCCCGGAGCACCCGGGCACTGGCGGTATCAAGCCCTGTTCCCCCAGGCAGAACCCCTTTCCCTAGGGGAAGGCAACACCCCCCTTGTACCTTCGGCACGAGTGGGACCGGAACTTGCCCTGGAGGTGGTGTTCAAGTGGGAGGGGGCCAACCCCACCGGGTCGTTCAAAGATCGGGGCGCTTCGGTCCTGGTGTCCGTGCTGAGGGAGCTGGGGGCTCGGAAACTGGCGGACGATTCCTCGGGCAACGCGGGGGCTGCCCTAGCCGCCTACGCGGCCCGGGCCGGGCTCCCCGCCCGCTTGTTCGTGCCCGAAGGGGCTTCTCCAAAGAAGCTTGCCCAGATAAGGGCCTACGGGGCCCACCTTGTCTCTGTTCCTGGTCCGCGGGCCGCGGCCACGGAAGCCGTCCTCGCCGCCTGTGCCCACGAACCTCAGCTTGTCTACGCCTCCCACAACGCGTCGCCCTACTTCCTGGCTGGCCTCAGTTCTCTTGCCTGGGAGACCTGGGAAGACCTGGAGCACGTGCTCCCCGACCATGTGGTGGTGCCTGTAGGGGGCGGCGGCCTCCTCTTGGGCCTTTACTACGGGTTTAGCGCCCTTCGCGCGTGGGGAGTGATTTCCAGTATGCCCAAGCTACATGCAGTTCAAGCGGCTGCGTGTGCTCCCATTGCCGAGGCTTGGTCAGCGGGGGTGGACCATCCCGTCCCCGTGGACGCCCAACCCACGGTGGCCGAGGGGATTCGGGTGGCCCGGCCGCCGCGGGGCCAAGAAATCCTGCGGGCCCTCCGAGCGAGCGGCGGCTCGGCCCTCACCCTCACCGAGGGGGAAATCCTCGAGGCCCAGCGCGAACTCGCCACCAAGGAAGGCCTGTACGTGGAGCCCACCTCGGCCACAGCCATGGCCGCCCTGGGAAAACTAAAACAATCCGGGGCAATCCCCGAGGGCGCTCGTGTGGTCATTCCCCTGACGGGGACCGGGCTCAAGTCCGGGTGAGCAAGCTGGGCCGGGTTGAGAGTCGGCCCAGCGCTTGCCCCCCTACTTTTCCAGGACCTCGTAGCGAACGATCTCCGAGAGGGGAGCGCGTTCGCCGTCCCGAGGGGTATAGGCCGGGCGGCCCAGGGGGAGGAGGGCCACCACCCGCACTCCCCGGGGCAAGCGGAGGATCTTGCGCACCTCTTCTTCAGGGCCCTTGCGGGCCAGACCCGCCCAGAAACAAGCCAGTCCCAAGCTGTGGGCCATGAGGGCCATGTTCTGCGCCGCGGCCGCACCGGCCTCGATGTGGTGTTGGGGGTCCTTGAGGGGGTCCACCACCACGGCCACCACCACCGGTGCATCTCCAAACCCTTTCCCGCTCAAGGCCATCTGCCCCCGGTGGGCAAAGGCGATGCGCTCGATCACCTGGCCCAACTTGCGCTTCTTCTCCTCGTCCCTGACCACCACAAACGTCCAGGGCTGGGCGTTGGCGAAGGAGGGGGCCCACCGCCCTGCCTCAAGGATCGCCTCCAAGTCCCCGTCGGAAACCGGCGTGGTGTCAAACCGGAGGACGCTCCTCCGCCCGCGGATCACCTTCAAGACCTCGTTTTCCTTCATTTGGCCTCCGTTCTTGGCATCTGTTCCCAAAACAAAACGCTGGTCAACGGCTTGCGGTCCCGGAGCCCCAGCTCGATCTCCCGGTGCTTCTCGCTCAGTGTAGCCGGATCCCCAGGCTTTCCCACCACCACCAGGGTAATCAGCACGTAATCCTCGGGAATGTTCAGGGCCTTCTTGACCGCGATGGGGTCGTAACCGGCGATGGGGTGAGCGATCAACCCCATCTGGGTGGCTTGGATCATGAGAAACCCCACGGCCATGCCACACCCCAAGAGGAAGTAGTCGCGGTTGTCCGACAATTTGCAGTCCAGATCCCGATGAGAAGCGACAGCAATGACGGCCGGGGCCGCCTGGGCCCAGTAGTTGCCCCCGGGCAAGGCCCCCTTGACCTTGGTGAGGTTCTCCCCTGTGACCACCACAAACCGCCACGGCTGGTTGTTGAAACAGGAGGGAGCCAGATGCGCGGCTTCCACAAGCTTTTCCAACTCCTGGCGGGGAACAGGCTCGGCTGCCAGGGCCCGGTGGGCCCGCCGCACCCCCACGAGGGGGTTCACCTCCAAGTCAGCCGCCCTGACCGCTTCCAAGGCCTTGAGCACCTCATCCGCGTGCCCATCCACCCTCACCCTGAGCCAGGCCCTGCGCACCACCCCGCCCCTATCCAACAGGAACGTGGACCTTGGGATTCGGCGCCCTCCCCCAAGGCCAAACGCCCGAGCCAGGGCTAGCTCCGAATCGGACAGGAGGGGAAACGGAATTCCCTGGGCCTTGGCAAACTCCTCCACCGCCGCCAGGGGGTCGGGGGAGACACCGAGCACCTCCGCGCCCAAGGAGCGGAACTGCAAGTACCGATCGCGGAAGTCCTGGACCTCACGGGTGCAGCCGGGCGATCCCGCCCGGGGATAGAAAAACACCACCGCGTACCTCCCGTACAGGGCCCGGGGGGAAAGCTTCGGCCGGCCCAGCTCAACCCAGGAAAGACCCAGCACTGCCTTGTCCGTCACTTTTGGCCCTTTCAGGTGAGCGGCATTATAGCCCCCGGGGCTGGGGGTGAAACCACGCGGGGAGCCAAGGGTTATACTCGAGCGAAAGTGATGAAGGAGGTCTCATGGGAGTAGCGTCGTTGGCGGTAGCCCTTGCGGTGTTGACTTTGGGGGCCGCGGCGCAGCCCAAGCTGGCCGTCGAGCCCATGGTGCTGGACTTTGGGGAGGTTGCCGAAGGGTGGCTGGTCATTCACACCTTCGTTCTCCGCAACGTGGGGACAGCTGAGCTTCAGTTCCCGCGCGACCCGGCCACGGATTGCGGGTGCACGACCACCGGCCTGCCCATCAAGAGGCTGGCGCCCGGCCAGAGCGTGGGGCTTGTGGTGAGGTTCGACTCCACTGGGTTTGGCGGTTACTCGGTCACCAAGAAGGTGTACGTGTACTCCAACGATCCTCAGACACCGACCCTCACCCTCACGTTGACCGGGCGGGTGCGCAAGGCCCAAGCCTGGGAGGGCTCGGCTTCGGATCTGTACGGATCGTATTTCCTGCTCGTGGACCTTCGCGCCCCGGAAGAGTTCGCCAAGGGAAGGCTTCTCGGGGCGATCAACATCCCCTTCAAGGACCTGGCGACGTGGATCCCTCGCCTGTCTAGGGATCATGCTGTCTACCTTTACGATGAGACCGGGACCCTGGCCACCCAGGCGGTGCAGATGCTTCGGCGGGAAGGGTTCCTGACCGCCTATGCAGTGACCGGGGGCCTAGCCCAGTGGTGGAGGGAACTGAACGGGCTCCTGTTTGTGTGGTCACCGGGAGTCACCCCCACGGCGTTCCAAGGCTCGTCCACGTGCGGGCTGTACTGTCTACCCCCATCTCGAGTCCTCGCCAACTACCTCGTGGTGCTGGACTTCCGCTCCAAGGAGTCCTTTGCCCAAGCGGCACTTCCCGGGGCCATCAACTTGGAGTTCCAGAGTCTTGAGAGCTTCGCCAACTCTCTGTCCCCCCAGGCCAGGGCATCGCTCACCGTGTGGTGCCTGGACGACGATGGCACCACCGCGGCGCAGGCGGCCCGTCTTCTGGGCACGCTGGGCTTCAAGTCCGCCAAGAGCGTGATCGGGGGGATCGCCCAATGGCGGTTCCGCTACGGGGACGTCCTCCTCTGGCCGGCAAGCTTCTAACAGAGAAGAAAGAAGCGAGCGGGGCCGGCCGGCGCCGGCCCCGCTTGGTCTTGCCCTGGCCTACTAGAACCGGAACTCGAACCCGACCACCTGGCGCACGAGCCCGGAGAAGTTGAACTCCGTCCCCGAGTACAAGCGGACCCAGGAGAAGGCGAGCTCAACCCAAACCTCCTGGGCCAGGAAACCCCAAAGGTCGAAGGTGGTGGTGAGCCGGACCAACACGGGGTCCACCCGGACCCCGAGGATGAGCTTGGCCCAGTTTAGGGTGAACCACCCCACCCGGGCCCGGAAACCCAGCTCGGCCCAGGGATCCGCGAACCGATAGGCCCCCCCGAACTCCCACCAGGCAAAGCCCCCCGGCGTGAACAGCACCAGGGACTCCAAGGAAAAGGCAGGGTTCCCAAAACCAATGAAAATGAGCTGCTCTTCAAAGAACCACCAGGGGACGGCCGTGACATCGGTGTACGGGTTGTTGTCGATCAGGTTGTACAAATCTTTCACCCCAAAGCCCGTCAGGCTCCGCAACGCAAAGCAGCAGTCCAGCTTGAGCCCAAGGTCCAGGACCAGCCCGATCGTCCAACTGGGCGTTTGGCAGACAGGGGCCAGGTTTTCCACGAGGAAGAGGCCCCCCAGCTCCAACGGGCAACACCCCCCTCGCAGCTCAAACCAGTACCGGGAGAAACACGGATCAAACCTCAGCCCTGTTCGGAAAAGGACCGGAGCGAAGTTGACCTCGAGGGTGAGGATTTCCGCCAACGGACCAAAGGTGGGCAGGACAGGGAAAATGGTGCGACTTTCAATCTTGGCTGGCCCGCAGAACAGACCCACGCTGAACGCTGTGGAAAGGGTCGGGGGGGGACCAGCGGTGAACACAACCTCCATGCCCAGGAACCCTGCCGTCCCCTGGCTCAACGCCGGCAGGCCCAGGGCCAAAACGATGGCCAGAGCACAAATAGATCTTCGCATTACCACCACCTCAGCCCCCAAGGTAGCGTAGAACAACAAGGGAAAACGGACCGGAGGGAAGGAGACCCCGCCCCCTT
>CAKZKH010000006.1 GCA_937122485.1 uncultured bacterium
CGGCTTTGGGACGAAAGCCACACGGGCAGCAGGGCTAAGCCGCACAGACGCCACCCGCCCCCCAACGACTTCCTTCCTCCGGACCGTAACTTGGCCCTGGAACTCCCCAGGGAGAGCACGTCTTGGCCGAGGGCCTAGCCGGATCAGCCCGTTCCGCTGCCTCCAAAGGTTGAAGCGGTCCACTGAGGACCGTCTGAAGCGCTCTCCCGGGGTAACATTCCCCCATGCTCCTTGGTGTTCGTCTAAGCACAGGGTTCATTGGCGTGGAGGCGTTCCTGTTTGACAAAGACGGGACGCTCCTGGCCTACGACCACTGGTGGCGGGTGATGGAGGAGCGAGCCCGGAGGCTGTCCTCAACGTTGGCCCTCTCCCCCTCGGAATCCACGGCTCTGGCCACGTTCCTGCATGGGGACGGTCGGGGTTGGGGGATCATCCACCTTCCGCGCTGGGACGCGGAGCTGGCCACAACCCGGTACTTGCAGGAAAACCTGGGTCTTACCAACCCGAGGGCGGAGACCCTGGTCAAGGAAGTTTTTCGTCAGGTGGACGAGGAGTTTCCGTTTGAAACATACCTGCGCCCCACGCCAGGGGCCAGGGAAGTGCTGGAGACAATCCGCCAGGGGGGCGGAAAGATAGCCCTCGTGACCCACGATACGGCGGAAGCGGCACACCGGCACTTGCGGGGCTTGGGCTGGGCCGAACTTGTGGACGCGGTGGTCGGTTTGGAGGTCTGCCCTGAGAGAAAGCCTTCGCCCGAGCCGGTGCTGTGGGCCTGTCGGGCCTTGGGGGTGAGGCCCGAGCGAGCGACGATGGTGGGGGACCTACCCGCCGACCTTCAGGCTGGGAAGGCCGCGGGTTGCGTCTTGACAGTCGGTGTCCTGACGGGCTTGGGAACAACCGAGGACCTAGCACCGTGGGCCGACCTCGTCGTTCCTGACCTTGCACACCTCAACCTCGATGGGGCGTAGAAAGGCCGCAGAATGAAAAAATGGGCCTGCCTGGAGTCGAACCAGGGACCTCACGCTTATCAGGCGTGCGCTCTAACCACCTGAGCTACAGACCCAAGCTCCCCGGGGAGGACTCGAACCTCCGGCCCGCCGGTTAACAGCCGGCTGCTCTGCCAACTGAGCTACCGGGGAGTGCAGCTCAAATACTACCGACCGAGGCCCCGAGCGCGCAACCTCGGGACCTCAGCGTGCGCTTGGGCGTTCCCCCGGGAACCCTCTGGGCTTGTGCTCTTCACTGTCCTTTCCTCGGCCGTGCCCTGCTTTCCCCCAAAAAAGAAGAAGAGGGGCCCGGGCGTCCCCGGGCCCCAAAGGTGCCCCACAGGCCTCAGCGTCCGGCTAAGCTTTGGACCACGGTAAACGTCACCATTCGGAACTGGGCGCCTCCAAGGGAGAGCCACAGGCGGTACTTCCCCACCTCTAGCTCGCCAGTCGCCACCTGAACCAGGAAGTTGTCGGTCGGACTCCTCGGCCCCCGGGTTGTCACAGGAGCTTGCTCCACCACGGCCCAGATCCCCGCAGCCTCGTCGCTCACGCGGACCAAAACCCATCGGGGCAAGCAAGGGGACGCGGGCAAAACCCACGATGTCCGCACGGCCACGGTCAAAACCTCGCCCTTGAGGACCACCGACTCCCGCTCGGTCCGCGCCTTCTCCATCCAAAGCGGCTCGTTGGCGGTGCGGGCGGTAGCGGCTAGACAATGGTCCTGGGCGTCCAAGCCGTGGACGAAGATAAACTGGTTCGTTCTCCAGCTTTCCTCGAGGTCCAAAGCGGTTGGGGAGGTTCGCTCCATGGTCCCCCAGGGATGGCCCCCGCCCTGGCCGTACCCGGCCAGCCAGCCGTCCCGCTCCGGGAGGTCGGCGTTGGCCGTGTCCACCACATTCCCCAACGGGTCCACAAGTTCCAGGACCTCGCCGAGATCGGAAAGCTCAAGGCTGAAGGGGAGCAGGAGGAGTTCGGGCGGGAACTCTTTGGCGTCCACACCGGGATAGACCCAAAGGAGGGTCTGCTCGTTGACCGACCCAGGCGACCCCCAAAGGGCCTTTCCAAGGCGGTCTTG
>CAKZKH010000007.1 GCA_937122485.1 uncultured bacterium
TGGTACTTTCCCGCCAGGGGATTTTGGTGTCCCCGGGCACGCTGGGGGGCGCTGCGTCGGCTGGAGTGGCGCGGCTCCTGGCCGTGGAGGGGCATGCAGCGAAGACCGCGGGGCTCCTCACCGAGCGCACGCGGCGAGCCCGCCAACTCCAGGGGTCTCTCGGTGGGTTTCCACCGTTCGACAACGACGAGCAGGCCAAGGGTACCGCACGCAAGGGCGAACCCCGGCGGAGGTGTTCTGGGGAGCACCCACTCACGCGTCAGCCAAGGAGGCCTAACGTGTCAACAGCACTACGGTACCGGACAGTCTAGTCGTAGAAGAGGGTTGGCGGTCCGATCTTGACGCGGGGCGAGCGGCACTTCGGACACCGTGGAGGCGCGCGGAATGTGTACCTGCCGCCGCAACTGCAAGGACCCGCGACTGCCTCAACCGCGCGATAGTAGTCGTCCTCCGTCAGGGGGACCACGTCGACGTTCTGCTGGATGTGCGCGTCTTGCGCCGCAGTAGCCATGGAGTACGGCACAGACAGACCCTTCACGTAACGAATGTGGGTCTCGCCGAGATCCGAGAACCGCACAGCCTTGGTTGACCCACACTGATCACACCGTAGAAGGTGGAAGGTGAAGCCTCCACCTTCGCTCACCGAGAATCTGGCCCCACAGTCCTGGCATCGCGCGCGTGCCTCGTGACCCACTCTTACACACCCCCGTGACGCTTCCTCCCTGGTGCTCTGTCCTCCCTCTGGGCCTGCGGTTCCCGGTGCTCCAGAGGCTCTCCAAGGGGAAGAAGACCTCTGCCTCAGAGGAACTCACGAACCCGCTCGCTCGCCCCCCCCGGGGGCATCGAGCAGCTCGAAGTCAACCCGGTAGACCTTCAGGGCGATTCCTTGCGTCATCTTGAGGGCGTACGTCAACCGGAGATCGACCTCACGGCAGATGATCATCCCCTTCACCTGTTGCCCTTCCTCACACAGGTTGTCCCTCACCCATCCCATGTACCGCAGCACTTGGCCCACGACCTGATCCGATTCGCGTCCCTTCTTCAGCTCGATCACGACAAACGAACCGGTGGATTCCTCCCGCGCAAGGATATCGATGATTCCAACGTCCGTCTTGAACTGCTGACCAATCAACCCCTGTTCCGGGTCCGCGAGGACGGCAAGCCGTCCAGCGAACAAGCGATCGAAGTTCGTGACGAGGAAGTCCTCAAGGTACTTCTCGAGCACAAACTCTACCTGAGGGAGCGGAGGGCCGTTTCCCTCATCTTTCCCAACTAGGAGGCGGTACTTCTCTTCGTTGATCTCGTACAACGTTTGCATCCCGAAGACCGCGGTGTCGTAGGCCTTGTCCCGTGGAGCATCTGCCCATCGTACGCCAAGGTGATTCGAGTAGGCGTTCTCCTCTCCGACCGCAACGGCGTTCCCTGCGTGCTTGTAGTACGCAGACCTGACAACCGTGCCCACGGCGGCAAGCCTCTTCGTCCCCCGGCGGGCGATCACGACATCTCCTGGCTTGATCTCGTGGTAGAAGTCCCACAGCATCCGCACGTACCTGCGCCTCACGGCAAGAGGACCCTCCGGGTAGCTGCGCTCCACGGCGTCCCGGAGTTCGTCGTAGCTGAGCTGAGATACGTCGCCCAGCCTGCTTCACCCGATCGAGATGAGACCGTGGTCCAGGTCAAACTGCCAAACCCTCTCCCACAGCTCCGGCCGGTCAGCGTGATAGGGAGCGATCACCCAGTACCGCGGCCCGGGATCCCCGACCATGGGGCCATTCTACAGGCGAGGCCGAGGAGATGCCCGGCAACGAGGGCCGGCGGAAGAACTCGCTTGCCATCAGCAGAACGGGTAGGATGCTGAGAAGGAGGTCACGTGGGCTACCGGTACGTGGTGCTCGGAGCGGGGCGACAGGGCGTGGCCGCAGCGTACGACCTCGCTCGTCACGGAGAGGCGGAGAAGATCACCCTCGTCGACCGGAACGTTGCCATCGCGCGCGGGGGGGCGGAGCGGCTGAACCGGCTCGTGGGCGGCTCCGTGGCGGAGGCCGCCGAGGGCGACGCCTCCCAGCCGAAGTCCCTCGCCCAGCCCGTTGGCCAGGCCGATGGGCTCCTGTCCGCGGCCTCGTACCGGTTCAACCTCGGCCTGGCCCGGCTCGCGGTCGAGACGGGGACGCACATGGTCGACCTCGGGGGCCACACGGGGATCGTCCGCGACCAGCTCGCCCTCGACCAGGCGGCGAAGGACGCGGGAATCGCCCTCGTCCCCGACTGCGGGATGGGGCCGGGGATGAACGTGACCCTGGCCCTCGCGGCGATGGACCTCCTCGACGAAGCAGAGGAAGTCCGGATCTACGACGGCGGCCTCCCAGAGCACCCGCGGCCGCCGTGGAACTACGCCCTGTTCTTCAGCGCCGAGGGGCTCGTCAACGAGTACGGGGGCGAGGCGCACTTCCTCCGCGGGGGGAAGGTCACGCCGGTCGCCGCCCTCGAGGAGCTGGAGATCCCCCCGCTGGGGAGACTCGAGGCGTTCCTGACCTCGGGCGGGCTGTTCACGATGCCGTCGACGTTCGCGGGCAGACTCCGGGTTCTCGAGGACAAGACCCTCCGCTACCCCGGCCACTGCCTGCTCCTCCGCGGCCTGGGTCTGTTCAGCCGAGAGCCGATCCCCGTGTGGAACACCACGATCGTCCCGCGCGATCTCCTGATCGCCCTCTTCGACCGCTCCTTCGCTGATTCGGAGGCCCGCGACGTGTGCCTGATCCACGTCCGGGCCCGGGGAAAGCGGAATGGCCGCCCAGCCGAGGCCCGGGTGGACCTCGTCGACCGGTACGACCCCGCGACGGGGTTCCGGGCGATGGAGAAGCTGACCGGCTGGCACGCCGCAATCGTGCTCTCTCGCCGTGCGGGGGGAGATCCCGCCCGGGGCGACCCCAATCGAGCGCGCTCTTCCCGCACCTCTGTTCCTGGAAGCAGCCCCCGCCCGAGGCTGGTCTGTTGGGCGGGCTGTCGGCGGAGTGCAATGACCCGATGGCCTCCGCGACTGCGACTGGAAGCGGTCCGGGAGGTGGCCCAAGACCCGGGGTTCCCCGTCTGCACCGGGCAGCCTGCGGCTGAGACCCAGGCACGAGCTCCTGCGCCACGGTCTTCCTGGCCCAAGGAGGGGTCCCAACCGTGGGGCACAACCTGGACAGGGGGGTTCGAGGTTCACGGCCTTGCCGTGGTCAACCCTCGCGGCGTCGCCAATCGCAGCGCCACGTTTCACGAGCTCCTCGGCCTGCCCCCGGTCACGTCCCGTCAACTGGTGGAGATCGGGTTCCTCGTCGGTTGTGACGAGCTAGAAGCGATCACCTCTCTCGGGACCCCCAGGGCGAGGACTTCGCGCTCCTCGGGGGATCTCCCGTAGAGCACGGCCAGCCACGCGTCTCCCAGGCGAATCGGGGGATTGGCTTGACCCGGGCCTCCGAGAGCGCCTCCCGCACCGCCCACCGCCCGTACCGGCCGCTCTTCAGGCTCCCGGAGATCCCCTCGGCTTCCTGGAGCCGGCGGACAAGGCCCCGGACCACGGCCGCGAGCTCGCCCCGCGTCCTCGCCCCCCGCGCCTTGACCACGCTCCCCTGCCTCGAGAAGCTCCCTGAGCATCGCCCGGCGTCTCTCCTCCAAGCTCCCGGACCGCAAGGGGAAGACACGGACCCTCGCCGGCGGAGGGCAAATCTGGCCATACTAGGAGGGCCGTCCGCCCCCCCGAGGGCGTCCACAGGCTCGCCGGCCTCGATCTCCAACACCTCGGCCTCCCTTGCTGCCCGTTGGATCGCCTCGGCCACTGCGTGCCCGGCAAACGAGCACGACCGCCGGAGGCTTCGGGAGATCCCCACTCCACCCCGTAGCCTGCGGATCACCTCGCCGGCGATCGCCGCCGCTCGCCCCCGAGGGATCGGCCCGCCATGGCTGAGCGCCCGGTGCACCGCTGCCTCAATGCCGGAGAGGAGACGGTTGCGCTCCGGCCACGAGATCGGCCAGCGCTGTATCTCGGCCCGGACCCGCCCCATGACAAGTCGGAGGGCTGTCCGTGGGGGGAGAGGGTCGGCCGGAGCGAGACACCGTGTGTCTGTATAGCTTGCCGCTGACGTATGCTCTTTCCCTGCGATCCTCACATCGGCCATCGGTGGGGTTCCTCCTTCAAACTGAGATAGCTTCAAAGGAACCCTCCGGTGGCCATCTCCTCAAGGCCA
>CAKZKH010000008.1 GCA_937122485.1 uncultured bacterium
GTCAACGGGGCCAGGTCTTTGAGGAGGGCCAGCTCTTGGGGGGACAGTCCCAGCTTGCGGATCGGCGTTCCTCCGGCCACCGCCCCGATCAGCCGTTCTACCAAGGCCAGCTCGGCCTTGGCTTCCTTGTCCCCGGCTCGGGCCACCTTGGCCAAGCGCTCCTTGCGCCGCTCCAGGGTCTCCAGGTCTTTGAGGAGAAGCTCCGTTTCCACCACGGCGATGTCCCGGCGCACGTCCACTTCGCCCATGGGGTGGGCCACATCGGGACTGGAGAAGCACCGCACCACGTGGAGGATGGCCTCCACGCTGCGAATCTCCGCAAGAAACTGGTTGCCCAGTCCTTCCCCTTGGGAGGCCCCTTTCACCAGGCCCGCGATGTCCACCACTTCGATCGTGGTGGGCACCTTCTTCTTGTGGGGAAAGAGGGTGTGGAGCTTGTCCAACCTTTCGTCGGGCACGGCGGCCATGCCGTGATGGGGTTCGATGGTGCAGAACGGGTAGGCCTCCACGCGGGCCCCGGCCATGGTGAGGGCATTGAAAATCGTGGACTTCCCGGCGTTGGGGAGCCCCACCAGGCCAAAGCTTCGGCTCACTTGAGCTTCTCCTTCACGATCTTGCTCACTTCGGCCGGGGTGCGGGCCACGGGGATCCCCAGTTTCTCCAGGCGCTCGGCCTTGGTCTGGGCCGTGCCCTCGCTCCCGGTGATGATGGCCCCCGCATGGCCCATTCTCTTCCCCGGCGGGGCCGAGAAGCCGGCGATGTAGGCGACCAGGGGTTTGGTCATGTGGGTGGCGGCAAACTCGCCTGCCTCTTCCTCGGCGTTGCCCCCGATCTCCCCCACCATGATCACCACCTTGGTTTCCCGGTCCTTTTCGAACAGGTTCAGGACGTCCACGAAGTTCGTACCGATGATGGGGTCCCCGCCAATTCCCACCACGGTGGACTGTCCAATTCCTGCGGCCGAAAGGTGATGGGCAATTTCGTAGGTGAGCGTTCCCGAACGGGAGACAATGCCCACGGGACCAGGGGTGAACGCCAGGGCGGGGATGACCCCCACCTTGGCCTTGCCCGGGGAGATCACGCCCGGGCAGTTGGGGCCAATCAGGCGGGTCTTGTAGCCTTTGAGGAGGTGGTAGGTGCGGAGCATGGCGTGGAGGGCGATGCCCTCGGTGATGCACACCACCAGGGGAATTCCGGCGTCGGCGGCCTCGAGGATGGCGTCGGGGGCAAAAGCTGCAGGCACAAAGATCACCGAGGCCTGGAGTTCGTGGTGCGCCCGGGCCTCGGCCACCGTGTCGTAAACAGGGATTCCATCGAGTTTTTCTCCACCTTTGCCCGGAGTGACCCCCGCCACCACCTTCGTGCCGTAGGCCACCATTTGCCGGGTGTGGAACGAACCCTCGCTTCCGGTAATTCCCTGGACAACGATCTTGGTCTTTTCGTCGATCAGAATGGCCAAGTTCTCACCTCGGCTGGCAAGGATAGAAGGGCGCTGGCAACCCGGCAACTGGCGGGCCCTGGCAGGACGAACAAGGCCGTTGGATCATACGGCCCATGAAAGCGGTGGCGTTCATCGGCAGGTCGGGATCGGGGAAGACCCGGTTCCTAAGCCAGCTGATCCCTGTCCTTGTGGCCCGGGGCTACCGGGTGGGCACGGCCAAGCACGTCCACCCCGACGTCGAGCCCGATACCCCGGGGAAGGACACCCACGTGCACCGGGAGGCCGGGGCCCACAGGGTTCTCCTCTACTCCACAGCCCATGGAGCCCTGTTTTGGGACCACGAGGCAGAACCCGTGGAAGAGGTCTTGCCCAGGTACTTGGGGGACATGGACCTTGTGCTCCTGGAGGGGTTCAAGGAGTCGCAGTTCCCCAAGGTGGAGGTGTACCGCAGCGGGGAGCCCTTGGCCGGGCGGATCCCGGTCCTGGCGGTGATCTCCGATCGAGCGGTGCGTGTGCCGGATGGGGTGCCGGTCCTTCCCCTGGACCCCGAGGTGGTGGCCGACTTCTTGGAGGCCGAGATCGTTGAGCCAGGAGCTTAGAGTCTACCTTCGGCGGGTCCGAGGTTTCCCGCCCGATGCGCGGCTGTACCTGGCCACCACGGTGCTGGGTGGGTTCTCGGGGAGCATCTCCGGGTTGTACTTCAACCTGTACTTGAGGGCCCTGGGGTACGGACAGGACCTCATCGGGGTCATGGCGGCGGTTCCTGCGTTTGTGACCCTGGCGTTGGCCTTGCCCTTGGGCCTTGTGGCCGGGCGAATGGGGTACAAGCGGGCCTTCCTTGTGGGGATGGGGTTGCAGGGGGTAAGCGCCCTGATCGTCTGCCTGGTGCCGGAGCGGACCCTTCTCCTTGGGGCCGCGCTGGTGGGCGGGCTGGGCGGTACCTTGGGGGGCGTCGTCGGGGCACCGTTTCTGGCGGAGTCAGCCCGGGATGAAGAGCGGGGCTTTCTGTTCGGATTCCAGGCGGGTCTGGGTGTGTTGGCGGGCACAGTGGGGTCAGCCCTGGCCGGGTTCCTCCCCCAGCTTCTGGGTCGAGCCCTCGGCCTACCCGCCAACGGCGTGCCCACCTACCGGGCAGTGTTGCTGGTGGCCTTCGGGTTGTTCTGCCTTTCCGCCCTGCCGATGTTCTTCTTGCGGGGGGGAGCGGGGCGGCAGCTCCCCCGGCTCCAGGAGGTTGTGCGCCACAAGGACTTCGTGTTGCGCCTTTCGGCCATTCAATTGGGGATCGGCCTGGGCGCAGGTTTGGTGATCCCCTTCGTCAACCTCTTCTTCAAAGTCAAGTTCAACGCTTCGGATCCCATGTTGGGGATGGTGTTCGCGGTGAACTCCCTGCTCATCGGGGTGGGGAACTTTGCCTCCCCGCTCCTGGCCCGGAAGATCGGACGGGGCCCGGCGGTCCTCTGGCCTCAGGTCCTGTCGCTGCCGTTCATCTTCCTGTGGGGGTACGGTCCCACCTTGGCCCTGTCCGGGCTGGGGTACTTGGTGCGCACCCCCCTCATGAACTTGGCCGGGCCGGTGTTCTCCGCCATGGTGATGGAGCTCGTGCCGCCGGCGTTGCGGAGCACCCTCAATGGGATCCTCATGCTCACCTGGAACGGAGGCTGGGCTGTGGGGGCCCTCGCCTCGGGCTACGTGCAGACCCACTGGGGGTTCAACCCCCTGTTCGTGGGGACGGTGGTGCTTTACAGCGTGGCCATCTACCTGAACTTCCGGTTGTTCGCCCGGATCCGCTGAACTCCGAGGGCGTTGGGGTATCCTACCCCTGGCGATGAAGGACACCAGTTCGGATCTGGCCCTGTACCGGAAGTGGCGGCCCCGGAAGTTTGCTGAGGTGGCCGGCCAAGGGGCGGTGGTGGCTACCCTGCGGCGGGCGGTGGAGCTGGGCAAGCTTCACCACGCTTACCTCTTGGCTGGGCAACGGGGCGTGGGGAAAACGACCTTGGCCCGGATCCTGGCCCGAGCGGCCAACTGCCAGTCCCCGGAGAAGGGGGAACCCTGCGACCGTTGTCCCTCCTGCGAGCGGATCCTCAAGGGCCAGGCCCTCGACGTCATCGAAATCGACGGGGCGTCCAACCGGGGCATCGACCAGATCCGCGAGCTGCGGGAACAAGTGGCGTTTCTCCCCGCCGGTTCCAAGTACAGGGTGTACATCATCGACGAGGTGCACATGTTGACCGGCGAGGCCTTCAACGCCCTGCTCAAGACCCTCGAGGAGCCCCCGCCCCACGTCCTGTTCATCTTCGCTACCACCGAGCCCCACAAGGTCCCAGCCACGGTGATGTCGCGTGTGCAGGCCTTTGAGCTCCACCCCATTCCCGAGGAGCTCATCGTCCGGAAGCTTCGGGAGGTAGCCCAGGCCGAGGGGATCGCCGTGGAACCTGGGGCGGCCGAGCTCATCGCCCGCCGGGCCCAGGGCGCCCTGCGGGACGCCTTGGTCCTCCTCGAGCAGCTGGGCCAGGAAGCCCCGGTGACCGAGGAGGCCGTGGTCAACCTGTTGGGACTGTTCCCCCTGGCCCAGGTGGATCGGTTCATCGCTGCCCTGCGCGATAAGGATGCCGATGCGGCCCTGGCCGTGATCGGCGAGGTTGTGGCCTGGGGCCGGGACTTGGCCTTGTTTCTCGAGGAAGCGGCGGCGCGGGCCCGGGATCGCATCATCGCCGGGGAACCCTTGGTGCCCATCGCCCGCAAGCTCCTGGAGATGAGAAGCGAGATCGGACGGGCGTTCTCGCGTCGGCTGCACGTGGAACTTGCGGTGATGGAGCTGTGCGGCCAACCCAAGTCCCTCGCTCTCTCCAGGCCTGGAGCGCAGCCCACGGAGGTTCGCCCTCCTGCGAAGGACGACAAGCCGCCCGAACCTTCGGCCCCCCGAGGGGAGCCCCGGAGCGAACCCGGCGG
>CAKZKH010000009.1 GCA_937122485.1 uncultured bacterium
CCTACGAGGTGCTGGACCACACGGCCGACGCGGTGGTGCGGGGGGTGGGGGCCAGTTGGGAGGAGGCCTTCGCCGAAGCAGCACGGGCGATGTTCTCCCTCATGGTGGAACTCGACCAGGTGGAGCTGAAGGAAACGGTGGAGATCAAGGCCTCGGCCGAGGACCTGGGGGCCCTGCTTGTGGCGTGGCTCGGTGAGCTCCTGACCCAGCGGGACCTGCGGGGCATGGTGTTTGCTCGCTTCCGCCCCAGGATCTACAGGACCCAACAAGGTTGGCGCCTGATTGGCCAGGCGCACGGAGAGGCCCTGGACCGGGCCCGGCACCGGCTGGGCGTGGAAGTGAAAGCCGCTACCTACGCGGGGTTGAAGGTGGAGGAAAAAGACGGGCGGTACCTGGCCCAGTGCGTGGTGGACCTGTGAATGGAGGAGGAAGCCATGCAGCTCAAGGATGTCAAGAAGGTGAGCGACTTTGAGTGGGAGATGCCCCAGTCCGGGGACATGCGCGTTCCCGGCTGGATTTTTGCCTCCCAAACCCTGCTGGAGCCCCTGTTGTCGGGGGAGGTGGACGTCGAAGACGCAGGGGGAGGAGGGCACGAGTGGAACGCACTTTTGCAGGTGAAAAACGTGGCCTCCTTGCCGGGGATTGTGCGGGCGTCCATTGCCATGCCCGACATCCACCCGGGGTACGGATTCCCCATCGGGGGGGTAGGGGCGTTCGATCCCGCCGAAGGCGTGGTGGCCATGGGGGGCGTCGGTTTTGACATCAACTGCGGGGTGAGGACCTTGGTGACCCCGCTTGCCCGCAAGGACATCGAGGCCCGCAAAGAAGAAGTGGCGGACAAGCTGTTTGGCCACGTTCCCGCCGGGTTGGGCTCAGAAGGCCACATCCGTCTCACCCTGGATGGCGTGGACCTGGTGCTCAAGAAGGGGGCCAAGTTCGCCCTGGAGCGGGGCTACGGCGTCCCCGAGGACCTGGATTACACCGAGGAGGGGGGCGTCATGGACGGGGCCGATCCCGCGGCCGTCTCCCGCAAGGCCAAGGAGCGGGAGTTCAAGCAGGTGGGGACCTTGGGCTCGGGCAACCATTACCTGGAGGTGCAGTACGTGGAGGAAATCTACGACCCCGAAGCGGCCCGGGCCTATGGACTGGAAAAGGACCAAATCCTTGTGGCCATCCACTGCGGCTCCCGTGGGCTGGGGCACCAAATCGGCCAGGACTACCTCCAGGAGCTGGAGAAGGCCAGCCGCAAGTACGGCATCCCCATCCGCGAGCGGGAACTGGTATGTGCGCCGATCAAGTCCCCCGAGGGCCAAAGGTACCTGGGGGCAGTGTTTGCCGGCATCAACGTGGCCTTCGCCAACCGCCAGGCCATCGCCCACCTTGTGCGCGAAGTCCTTGGCCCCATGTTCAACCTGCCCCCAGGCAAGATCCGCACCCTCTACGACGTCGGCCACAACAACGTCAAGTTTGAGAAGCACAAGGTGAACGGGGTGGAGAAGACCCTGCTTGTGCACCGCAAAGGGTCCACCCGGGCCTTTGGTCCTGACCGCCCGGAAAACCCCGCCCCCTACCGCAAGGTGGGCCACCCCATCTTCGTGGGCGGCACGATGGGCACGGCCTCGTACATCCTCCGGGGTACACCCCGGGGCATGGAAAAGGTGTTCGGGTCCGGGGTGCACGGGGCTGGGCGGGCCATGAGCCGGGTCAAGGCCAAGAAGCGCTGGCGGGGCGATCAGCTCGTGCGGGAACTTGCCCAGAAGGGCATTGTGATCCGGGCCCATTCCTATGCCGGGGCCGCCGAGGAAGCCCCCGGGGCCTACAAGGACGTGGAGCTGGTGGTGGACGCGGCCGTGGGAGCAGGGATCAACGCCAAGGTGGCCAAGGTCCGGCCCCTGGTGTGCATCAAGGGCTAGTGCGGCGGGTCGACGGGGGGCAGAAGTCCGGAAGCGGGACGATCGTCCGTCACGCCGTGGCCCTGGCCGCCCTCCTGGGCGAGCCTTTGCACCTGTTCAACATCCGGGCCAAACGGGATAAACCTGGCCTGCGGCCCCAGCACCTCAAGGCTGTGGAGGCCGTGGCCGAGCTCACCGGTGGAGAGCTTGAGGGCGCCAAGGTGGCCAGTTCCGAGCTCTGGTTTCGCCCGGGAGAGCGTGGCAAAGGGGGTTCGTTTGTTTGGGACATCGGTACCGCAGGGTCGACCACCATGCTGGCCCTTACGGTGCTGCCGGTGGCGGCCTTTGCCCCTGGGCCGGTGAAGTTCCGCGTGCGGGGCGGCCTGTTCCAGGACTTCGCTCCGTCGGCCTTCCACACCCAGCACGTGCTGCTCCCCGCTTTGCGGGCCATGGGGCTTCAGGCCCATCTGGAGGTGTGCCGGCCGGGCTACGTGCCCCAAGGCGGAGGGGAAATCGAACTGGAGGTGCGACCTGTCCAGGGGGCTTTGCAGCCCGTGGTGCGCCGCTTGTCGTTTGAGCCCGCGCGGTTTTGGGGCATCGCCCTTTCCTCCCATCTTCGCTCCCGCCGGGTGAGCGAGCGCTTGGCTCAAAGCTGCCAAGAGGTTTTGGCCGCGCGGGGTCTCCGGGCTGAATTCCAGATCGTGCACGACAACCGAGCTGTGCAGGCCGGGGCGGCCCTGGCCCTGTTCGCCGAGGACCGCAACGGCATCCGGCTGGGCGCCGATCAGGCCGGGGCTCCGGGGCGCTCTTCGGAGAGCATGGGCAAGGCCGTGGCCCACATGCTCCTGGAGGACTTGGCCACCGGGGCCACCGTGGACCGCCACCTCGCCGACCAGCTCGTGCTTTACGCCGCCCTGGCCCAGGGCACTTCGGAGTTTCATATCCCCCGGTGGACCGACCACGTGGAAGCCAACCTCTGGCTCGTCCAAGAAATCCTGGGCGCCAGTTGGGAACTTGAGGG
>CAKZKH010000010.1 GCA_937122485.1 uncultured bacterium
CCGCAACCTCCCTCCCCGGAACTTGTGGAGGTGAGGGAGAAGGTGAAGTCCTACGTGGGGCCGCGGTTGGGGGAGCTCAAGCGGGCGCCCTCCAAGCGCGACCGGGAAGCGATGGCCGCGGCTCTGGCCGAGGAAGCCGCCCAGGCTGTGGCAGCGGGTTACCCTGAGGGGTCCCAGGCGCGGGTCCTCAGCCTGGCCAAGGGGTGCTTTGACGAGGTGTACCGGGAGTTCATGCGGGCCTCGATTCTGGAGACCGGGGAGCGCATGGACGGCCGGCGGCCCCGCGATCTCCGGCCGGTGTCCATCCAGGTGGGGTTGCTGCCCAGGGTCCATGGCTCGGCGTTGTTCACCCGCGGGGAGACCCAATCGCTGGGCACCTGCACCCTGGGGGCCACCCGCCGGGACGCCCAAATCGTGGACCTCATGATGGAAGAGGGCCTCAAGCGGTTCATGCTCCACTACAACTTCCCGCCGTTCTCCACCGGGGAGGCGGGGCGGATGGGGGCCCCTTCCCGTCGGGAGATCGGCCACGGCCGGCTGGCGGAAGGCGCTCTGCAAGCCGTCCTTCCCTCGGATCAAGAGTTTCCCTACATCATCCGCGTAGTGTCTGAAATCTTGGAATCCAACGGGTCTTCGTCGATGGCCTCGGTGTGCTCGGGATCGTTGGCCATGATGGATGCGGGGGTGCCCCTCCGGCACCATGTGGCGGGCGTGGCCATGGGGTTGGTGACCGATGAAGCCACAGGCCGGTACGCCATCCTCACCGACATCATCGGCCTGGAGGACCACTACGGGGACATGGACTTCAAAGTGGCCGGAACCCGGCAGGGGGTAACGGCGTTCCAGCTGGACGTGAAGACGGGCGGGCTGACCCCGGAGATGATGCGCCAAGCCCTGGAACAGGCCCGCCAAGCACGCATGGAACTGTTGGACCTCATGGAGCGGGTTTTGCCTGAGCCCCGCCCGACCCTCTCCCCCTACGCCCCTTGCCTGGATGTGCTCAAGATCAACCCGGACAAGATTGGGGCCGTGATTGGCCCAGGCGGGAGGGTCATCCGCAAGCTCCAGGACGACACCGGGACCGAAATCGACATCGAGGATGATGGGACGATCAAGATCGTGGGCGACAACGCTGAGTCCGTGGCCCGGGCCCGGGAGATGATCGAAGAGCTCACCATGGAACTGGAAGTGGGGATGACGTTCCATGGGAAGGTGGTGCGGATTGCTCCGTTCGGGGCGTTCGTGGAGCTCCGCCCCGGTGTGGATGGTTTGGTCCACATTTCCAACCTCTCCGACGGCTACGTCAAGAAGGTGGAGGACGTGGTGCGGTTGGGGGACGAGGTGATGGTGGAGGTCATCGGGGTGGACGACAGCGGGCGGGCTCGGTTCAAGTTGGTGCGGGAAAAGCCTGTCCTCAAGGTGGGGGACATCGTCAAGGGCAAGGTCACCAACGTGGTGGAGTACGGGGTGTTTGTGGAGCTGGCCCCGGGCGTGCGGGGGTTGGTGCACAAGTCGCGGTTGGGGTCGCGGGAAGAGCCGGCCGCGGTCGCCCGCAAGGGTGACACCATGCTCGTGGAGATCCTGGAGATCGAGGAGGAAGGGCGGTACAAGCTCCGCAGGGTGGTACCCTCGGAAAGTGTTCCCCCTGAAGGCCGGTCGGCATGAACGAGGTGTACCCCGGCCTGTGGGGGGAGACCCTGGCCACGGGGCTGGAAGTGCTGGTGGAACCCATGCCCCACCACCAGTCGGCGGCGGTGGGGTTGTTTGTGAAGGCGGGCAGCCGGGAAGATCCCCCAGGGAAGGAGGGGTTGGCCCACCTTCTCGAACACGTGACGTTCAAGGGAACGCGCCGGCGCTCCAGTCAGGAGATTGCCCAGGTCATTGATCTGTTGGGCGGTCATCTCAATGCCGCCACCACCCTGGAGTTCACGGCCTTCCACACCGAGGTCCTGGCCGATGGGCTCCCGGAAGCCCTGGGGGTCCTGCGCGAGCTGGCGCTGGAACCCCGGCTGGCCCCCGACGACATCCGCCGCGAACAGATCGTGATCGCCGAGGAGATCCGCACCTTGGACGATGACCCCGAGGACCAGGCCTTCCGCCAGTTGGGCCAGACCTTGTGGGCAAATGGCCACCCGTTGGGCCGGCCCGTGGCCGGAGAGTCCACTTCGATTGGGGCCATTGAACCCCAGGACGTTCAGCGGTTTTTTGTCCATCATTACCGGCCGGATCGGATGGTGTTGGTGGCCGCAGGTCGGGTGGAGGCGGAGCTTGTCCGGGCTCTGGGGGAGAAGTTTGCGGGCCAGACGCGGACTGGCGGGGATGAGGGGCGGAGTCCTCCCACCCCTGGCCCAGGGATGGCTGTGGTAGAAAAGGACCTTCAACAAGTGCACCTCGCCTTGGGGTTCCCCACGGTCCCCATCCACGCCAAGGAACGCTATGCCCTAGAAGTATTGAACGGAGTCCTGGGGGGTGGTGTGAGTTCCCGCCTCTTCCAGAGAGTGAGGGAAGAGTTGGCCTTGGCGTACGCCGTGTTTTCGGCCAATGCGTTTCACAGCGACGCCGGGGCACTGGTGATCTATGGGGCAACCGAGGAAGCCAAGGTAGCGCGACTGTTGGAGGCGATTTGGGCGGAGGTGGAGGCCCTGCGGCGGGCGCCCCCCGGTGGCGAAGAGCTGGACCGTGCAGTTCGTCGCCTGCAGAACGCGTTTCGGCTGGGGTTGGATGACCCAAGCAACCGGGTGATGCGGTTGGGAGGGGCGCGGGCCTTGGGTCTACGCCCAGCTTCTCCGGAGGAAGTCGTGAACCGGCTGGGCCAGGTGACGGCCGAGGAAGTGCAGGACTTGGCGTGCAGGTTCTTGAGGCCGTCGGCCGCGGCGATGGGGGTGGTGGGTCCGGTGGGTGCACGGTTGGAGCGGGTGGTTCGAGGGTGGGTGGAGGTGGGATCGTGAAGTTGGCCCTGTACCCAGGCAGTTTCGATCCCATTACCTATGGGCATTTGGACGTACTGCGGCGGGCCATGCGGTTGTTCGACCGCACGGTGGTGGCTGTGGTGGAAAACCCCCGCAAGACCCCACTGTTCAGCGCGCGGCAGCGGCGACTCCTGGTGAGCCAAGCCCTCAAAGAGGAAGGGATCCAGGACGTTCAGGTCGTCAGCTACTCCGGGCTCTTGGTGGAATGTGCTCGGCAGCTCGGGGCGGTGGCTGTGGTGCGGGGCCTGCGGGCCACCTCGGACTTCGACTACGAGTTTCAGTTGGCTCTCACCAACCGGGACATGGACAGCGACGTGGAGAGCGTGTTCTTGATGACCGCGGGAAGGTACTCGTTCCTCTCCTCCTCGATTGTCAAGGAGATTGCCCGGTACGGCGGAGACGTGTCCAGGTTCGTCCCTGCCTGCGTGGCCAAGGCTCTGGAGAGGAAGTTCCGGGAAAGGAGGCGGGCATGAGGGATCCAAGGGTGCAAACCATGGCTGAAGTCCTTGTGGATTACTCTGTGGCCGTGAGGCCCGGGGATCTGGTGCGGCTCACAGGCGGACCGGAAGGGGCTCCCCTTCTCCACGCGGTGTACGAGAGGGTGTTGGAGAAGGGCGGCCACCCATGGCTGCAGATAAGCCTGGAGGAAACCGAAGAGACGTTCTTCAAGAAGGCGACGGACCCTCAGCTGGACTACCTCCCCAAGTTCGCTCACCAGATCATCGAGGAGATCCAGGTCTCCATCGGCGTGCGCACGGACACCAACACCAAACGGCTGACCCACGTGGAGCCGGCTCGGCAGGCCCGGCGGGCCCGGGCCATGCGCCCCATCTTCGAGCGGTTCCTCGAGCGGGCTGCCAGAGGAGAACTGCGCTGGGTCAGCACCCTGTTCCCCACCCCGGCCTTCGCCCAGGACGCGGAGATGTCCCTGCGGGAGTTTGAGGATTTTGTGTTCCAGGCCTGTCTCCTTGAGGAGCGGGACCCCGTCGGGGCCTGGCAGGAGATCTCCCGCCGGCAGAAAGCCCTGGTGGACTGCCTCGGCAGCAAAAGGGAGATCCACGTGGTGGGCCCCGACACCGACCTCCGCCTGCGCGTAGAGGGGCGCACCTGGATCAACTGCGATGGCCACGAAAACTTCCCGGACGGAGAGATCTTCACCGGCCCGGTGGAAGACAGCCTGGAGGGCAAAATCCGCTTCTCCTACCCGGCGTGCATCTACGGCCGGGAGGTGGAGGACGTACGGTTGCAGTTCAAAAACGGCCGGGTGGTGAAGGCCTCGGCCGCCAAGAACGAGGATTTCTTGCTCAAGATGCTGGACACCGACGAGGGGTCCCGCTACGTGGGGGAGTTTGCATTCGGGACCAACCCCGGCATCCAGCGGTTCACCAAAAACATCCTGTTTGACGAGAAGATCGGGGGCACGGTGCACTTGGCGTTGGGGCGAGGCTACCCGGAAAGCGGCAGCCGCAACAGCTCCGCCATCCACTGGGACATGGTCTGCGACCTGCGCCAGGGCGGGGAGGTGTGGGTCGACGGGACTTTGTTTTCCCGCGACGGGAAGATCCTCGTGTAGATGGACAGCGGCCTGAGGGACAAGGTCGTCCTCGTCACCGGGGCTTCGGGTGGCATCGGCTCGGCCGTGGCGCGGCTTGTGGCCCAGGAGGGGGCCAGACTCGTCCTACACGGGCACAAGAACGCGGCCCAGCTGGCCAAGTTGAAGGCCGAGCTTGGGGTGGAGACCTACACCCATTTGGCCGACCTCACCGTTGAGGAGGAAGTGGAAGGGCTGTTCGAGGCGGCCGTGGGCCATTTTGGGCAGCTGGACGTGGTGGTGGCCAACGCGGGGATCTGGCCCAAGGAAGACGTGCCGATCCACCGCATGAGCCTGGAGCGGTGGGAGAGGACCTTGGCCACGGACCTCACCAGCGTGTTCCTCTGTGCCCGGGCGTTTTTCCGGGTGTTGGATCGGCTCCGGCCGGAGTCGGCGGCGTTGGTGCTCGTGGGTTCCACTGCGGCCGTGTTCGGGGAAGAGGGGCATGCCGACTACGCTGCGGCCAAAGCGGCCATGACCTACGGGCTCACCCGCACGCTCAAAAACGAAATCGTGCGGATCGTGCCCCGCGGGCGGGTGAACGCGGTGTGCCCGGGTTGGACGTGGACGCCGATGTCGGAGGAGGGCTTGAGGGACCCGGACCTGGTGCGACGGGTGTTGACCACCCGGGCCCTGCGGCGCGTGGCCCGGCCGGAAGAGGTGGCCCAGGCCATCGTCTTTTTGGCCTCAGAGAGGCTGGCCGGGCACGTGAGCGGGGAAATTCTCACCGTGGCCGGGGGCATGGAAGGCCGCCTTCTCCACCACCCCGCCGAGGTGGACCCCACCCAAGCCTGACCCCTGGGGAGAGCTGAGCCAACGCGGTCCTTGCCCCAGGCCTTTGTAGGCTTCAGCGTTCTGGTCTGTCGGATGGGCGCGAGCTGGGGTTGCCAGCCCTCAACCGTGGCGGGTTCTCTTAATTGTGTTGGCGACATCAGACCGGTGTCTTCTCCAAACTGCCAACCCTGGTGAGCGCAGGGAAGACAAGGAGATGATAAGAGCGATGGGCAGGGCGAGGCTTTTGGGCACGAGGGCGCTTCACCAAGGCTGCAAGCAGCTCGAATTCCTGATGATGCAGCTTCAGACAAAACATTCTGACCTTTACGCACCAACTGCAGCGGAGGCGGAGCGGGTGGCCCAAGAGGCGCAAGCCGCGGCCATCCCTTTCCAAGATCTTTTTGACACTGAGCCCTATCGGGACGCCATTGTGGTCCAGGCCCCTCCCTCCCTGCCCAGCCTGGCCGCTTCCGGCATCTTGGTTGTTCGCAGCAGCTCCGAACGTGAGGAATGCCGCCCTGGGGCAGCGGCTGGGTACTTCCCTGGTTCTCCTTGGAGGCGATTTTGCCTGTGCTATCGGAGTAGAAAGCGAAGCTGTTGGACCGGGTGGGGACGCGTCCGCTCGCCTATGAGCCGAGGCATCTCACGTTCATGGCGCTTCTCGGGAGGAAAAGGGACACCTACTTCGTAGAGGAGGAACTGCGCCAGCGCAGGCAGCAATTGTCTGGGAGCACCTCGCCTCCCACGTCCCTATGGAAGATCTTTTCCCTAAGGAGCCTTACATGGGGTTCGGGAGGCTCTTTCTGCGACGGGGCTGGGCCTGGAGCTCCAGGTCGTTCGGGCCGTTCGGGAAGAAGCTCCCGCTGGCCATGCTCTTCTACGCCCAGGCCCGGAGTGTTCTTTCGCTGAAGTTGGGGGGAAGGTTCAGGTGCGGGAACCGGTGTGGGGGCTAAGGTAAGGGGTCCAAGGCTGAGGTGCTCCGGGGGGTCCCGGGGGCGGAGGCGCGGTGGAGAAGCTGAAAAACAACGGGTTGGCCTGGGTTCAAAACCGAGCTGGTTGAAGCGGTGGGACCTGTCGGGCTGTTTGACAGGCTATCCTCCCCCCGCTATAGTCCCTGCATGGCCCACGGGGCTGGAATCCCTACCCCGGAACCAAAGCCCCTTGTGCAGCTGCTCAACGTCACCAAGGCCTTCCCAGGCGTGGTGGCCAACGACCATGTCACCTGGGACCTCGCGCCCGGGGAGATCCACGCCCTGTTGGGGGAGAACGGGGCGGGGAAAACCACCCTCATGAACATCCTCTACGGCCTATACCGGCCCGACTCCGGGGAGATCTATGTCCGCGGCCGGCGCGTTCACATCCGCTCCCCCCGCGATGCCATCGCCTTGGGGATCGGCATGGTTCACCAGCACTTCAAACTCGTGCCCCCACAGACCGTGGCCGAGAACGTGGCCCTGGGCCTTCGGGGGACCCCATTTTTGGCCCCAGCGCGGGTGGTGGGCCGCCGCCTGCGCCAGCTCTCCGAGCGCTACGGCCTTCCTGTCGATCCGGACCGTCCCATCTGGGAGCTTTCCGTGGGCGAGCAGCAGCGGGTGGAAATCCTTAAAGCCCTCATCCGCAACGCCCAAATCCTCATCCTGGATGAGCCCACCAGCGTCCTCACCCCCCAAGAGGCCGGAGAGCTGTTCAAGGTCCTGCGGCGCATGAAAGAAGAAGGGCACGGGGTGGTGTTCATCTCCCACAAGCTGGGCGAGGTCCTCGAGGTGGCCGATCGCATCACGGTCATGCGCAAGGGCCGCATCGCGGGAACTTTGCCTACCCAGGAGGCGGACAAGCCCACCTTGGCCCGGATGATGGTAGGGCGGGAAGTGGTGTTCCGGCTGACGAAGAAGGCCTGCACTCCTGGCGAGGCTGCCCTGGTGGTGGAAAACCTCATGGCCCGCAACGAGCGGGGCTTGGTGGCGCTGAAAAGCGTCTCGTTGATGGTCTGCCGGGGCGAGATCCTGGGCATCGCCGGGGTCTCGGGCAACGGTCAGCGGGAACTCGTGGAAGTTCTCACCGGCTTGAGAC
>CAKZKH010000011.1 GCA_937122485.1 uncultured bacterium
GCCTTGGCCAGGGCTTGGTAGCCGCCCAGGGCGATGTAGTCCCCAATCGAGCACGGATCAAGCTTGCCGTTTCCGGCGAGTACGAGCCGGACCTGCTTCCGATAGAAAGGAATGTCTTCTTCGCGGACGACGTCTTGCCCGGAGACAGGATCGCGGTACAAGAAGGGCTCGGCAATTTGGCCTCGGGCCAGGGCATCGACAAGTTCAGGGCTGTCCGAGGGCTTGAGCCCGCAGTAGAAGGTGCCTTGGGGTTTGACTACGGCCAGGGGACCACGCTCGCACAGGCCGTGGCACCCCGTGAGCTTGACCTCGAAGTCCTTGTCCAGCCCGCGCTTTTTGAGCTCGGCCTCTACGGCAAGGGCCAGTTCCTCGGCGCCGAAGGCCCGGCAACCGGTCCCTCCGCAGATGGCCAGAGTTACCGGGGCCCGGGCAGCCTCCTTCCCGGCCAGCTCCTGAAATGCCAACAGCTCTTCAGGGTGAGCCAGGCGGGACACTTTCCCCCCTGAGAACGTGTTGGACTAGGTCGCGGGCTTTGGCCGGGGTCATGCCCCCGTAGTACTTCCCATCGATGGAGACCACCACCGGGGCCAAAGCGCACGCTCCCAGGCACCTCACGGGCTCCACCGCCACCTCCTGATAGGGGCTCGTCCCCTCCGGCCCCACACTCAGGAACCGCAACAGCTCTTCAAACACCTTGTCTCCTCCCCGCACGTGGCACGCTGTCCCCAAACAGACCCGAACAACGTGCTGCCCCTTGGGCTTGAGGCTGAACTGGGCGTAGAACGTGGCCACACCCACGACCTGGCTCAAGGGGATGCCCAAGGCCCGAGCAACCTGGTGCAAGGCCTGGGGCGGGAGAAAACCTCGCTCGCTTTGAATGCGCTGAAGGGCAGGGATGAGCTCTCCCGGGTGCATGCGTGAAGTTTGGACGAACAACCCTTGCCCTGGTACCCGCATCGCTCTCGGGAAAGTACAGCGCCGGGGGTGCCCCTGTCAACTGGGACTTGTCAGCCACCCCCCGATCGTGCTATGTTCCCAGGGTCCATGCCCCAGGGTGGCAGGCTGCCGGTGGTGTGGTTTCAAGCGGCCGGGTGCACTGGCTGCTCCATGTCCCTCATGAACGCGCAGTACCCCCACCTTACCCATCTCCTGTTGGACGAGGTCGTTCCTGGCAAGCCTATTGCCCTTGCGTTTCACGCTACCCTGATGGGCCCAACCGGGGAACCGGCCCTTCGCGTGGTGAATCGGCTTGGGCAAGCGAACCAGCCGTACGTGCTCGTGGTGGAGGGGGCGATTCCCACGGCGTCGGGCGGATCGTTCGGCGTCATGGCCGACCACACGCTCGCTGAGCGGACAGAAGCGCTGGCAGGAAGTGCGTTCGCCGTTTTGGCGGTGGGAACCTGCGCCGCCTACGGGGGAATCCCCAGCGGATCTCCCAACCCCACGGGCGCCAGGGGCGTGGGAAGCGTCCTCCGCGAAGGTGGCGTCTCTGCCCCTGTGGTCAACGTGCCGGGCTGCCCTCCCCATCCGCGCTGGTTCGTGGAAACCCTGGCCTTTGTCCTCACTCGAGGCCTACCCACAGCGGAGGATTTGGACTCCGCAGGAAGGCTCAAGGGCGTCTTTCGCGGGCTCATCCACGAGAACTGCCCCCGCCGGGCGGATTTCGAGGCGGGCCGTTTCGCCAGGAATTTCGGGGAGGAAGGGTGCCTTTACGAGCTGGGGTGCAAGGGCCCGTATGCCGAGGCACCTTGCCCTTGGCACCGCTGGAACGGGGGGGTCAACTGGTGCATCCAAGCCAACCACCCCTGTTTGGCTTGCTGTGAACCGGACTTTCCCGACCGCGTCTCCCCCATTTTTCAGAAGATCGAGGCCGAGCGAGCCAAAGACACCTTGAGGAGCGAATTGTGCGCACGATCCTCGTAGACCCCGTCACCCGCATCGAGGGGCACCTCAAAATCGAGCTGCGGGTGGAAGATGGAAAGGTGCACGAGGCTTACTCTTCCGGCGGGCTTTACCGGGGAATCGAGGAGATCCTTTCGGGCCGGCATCCTCTTGATGCCCAGCGGATTACCACCCGGGTGTGCGGGGTCTGCCCCCTTGCCCACTCGCTGGCTTCGGCCTACTGCCTTGAGAACGCCTTTGGAATAGGCGGGGAAATCCCCGAGGCCGGACAGCTTCTCCGCAACCTTATCCACGGGGCCAACTTCCTCCACAACCACCTCCTCCATTTCTATCATCTGTCCTTGCTCGACTACCTTGACCTGTCTCGTCTTTCCGGACCCCTGGCGGACTTGGCGGGCCTTCTCTCTTCGGATGGGGGTGAGGACACTCGGTTCTCCCAGGAGGAGACCGAGCGGCTTCTGGACCACTACATCCAGGCCCTGGAGATGCGGAGGAAGGCCCACGAGCTGGAAGCGCTGTTCGCGGGGAAGATGCCCCACGACATGGCCATCGTGCCCGGCGGGGTCACCTACAAGCCTGGGCTAGCCGAGGTGGCCGCTTACCGGTTCCGCCTGCGGGAGCTGCGTGACTTCCTCAAGAGCGTGTACTGGCCGGATGTCCTCCTTTTCCTTGAGCGGTACCGCGATCACTTCCAGCTGGGCCGGACGAGGAACCTCCTCTCCTATGGCGGTTTCCCCTTGGGTTCAAGCTCTGCGGTGCTGGAGAACCGACTCTTTCCAGCTGGGGTGGTCGAGGACGGAGGGTACAGACCCCTTGTGCTTGAGGAGATCACGGAGTCCGTGGCCGGCTCGTGGTACTCGGGGACCGGGGGGAGGCCCTTGGAAAGTACCCTGCGGCCGTGGCCCCAGGCCCAGGGCGGCTACAGCTGGCTCAAGGCCCCTCGCTACCAGGGGAAGGCGTACGAGGTGGGGCCAGCCGCCCGGGTGAGGATGGTCCTGGCCAAGGGTGAGCAGCGTCTGCAGACGTGGATCCGCGGGATGTTGCGCGATCTCAATATCTCTGAAGAGGAGTTGAGTTCGGTGGCCGGGCGGCACCTGGCCCGGGGAATTGAGACTCTGTACCTGGCCCAGAAGCTCGAGGAGTGGCTCGATTCCCTGGACCTGAGTGGCCTGGTGGCCCGACCCTTTGTGATCCCCGACCAAGCCCAAGGGATGGGGCTTACTGAGGCGGCCCGCGGCGCTGTGGGGCACTGGATTCGGATCGAAAGGAAGAAAATTGCCCACTACCAGATCATCTCGCCCACCACCTGGAACGCCAGCCCCCGTGACGAAAAAGGGGTTCCTGGCCCGATCGAGCAGGCCTTGGTGGGGACCCCTGTTCCCGGCGAGGGAAGGCTTTTTGCCGGAAGGGTCGTGCGCTCCTTCGACCCGTGTTTGGCCTGCGCCGTGCACTAGGGAGGAAGGATGCTCGTCGCTGAACTCAAGCCAACTGAGGAGATCCTAGGTTACCTTCGGCCCGGCGAGCGGGTATTCATCCTTTCCTGCAATGGGTGCGTGGCCTCGGTGGGCGCAGGCGGCGAAAAGGCGATCGCCGATCTTCGGGCAGTCTTTTCTCAAAATGGCCATGCGGTCACGGGATCTTTGCTTGCGCCCTTTGCCTGCAACAAGGCTTTGGTGGGGTTGAGGCTTCTCCGGGAGGAGCCCGCCCTTTCCCAGGCCCATGTTCTTTTTGTGGCGGCCTGCGGTGTGGGCGTGCAGGCCGTGGCTCAGGTGGTGGACAAGGCTGTTTATCCCGCGACGAACACCGTCACTTATGGCGCCTTCCAAGGTCTTTGGCCGGGGGAGGAGCGGTGCCAGCGGTGCGGCCAGTGCCTGCTTGCTTACACCGGGGGGATCTGCCCCTTGACCACCTGCGCCAAAGGCCTGCTTCACGGCCCCTGCGGGGGGTCCCACGAGGGGGAGTGCGAGGTGGAGAAGGGGCGGCCCTGCGGCTGGCAGAAGATTTACGACCGGCTGAGCAAAATTGGCCGCCTGGACCTCCTCCACCAGTGCCGCACACCCCACGACCGCAAGGCCCACCTGGAGGTCCCGGGGACGCGCCGGCGCTCGACCCTCTGGGACTTGGAGCGCCTGGAGGATTAGATGAACCTGCGCGAGCGGCTGTCCCGGGGGGAGTTCGTAATCACCTGCGAGGCTGGCCCGCCTAAGGGCACGGACGTGGGCCCGGCGTTGGAAGAGGCCGATCGCCTGGGCCGCTACGTCCACGCGTTCAACGTCACCGACCTGCAGTCCTCGGTGCTGCGCATGAGCTCGTGCGCCCTGTGCACGCTGCTCAAGGCGCGTGGTCACGAGCCCATCCTGCAGGTGACCTGCCGGGACCGGAACCGCCTGGCGCTCCAAGCGGACCTCCTCGGCGCCTGGGCCTTGGGTATTGAGAACGTCCTCGCCCTCACCGGTGACCACCCTGTTCTCGGGGACCATCCGGGGGCTTGGCCCGTGTTCGACCTCGATTCTGTGCAGCTTGTGGCGGCGATCAGGGAGCTCAACCGGGGGCGGGACCTCGCGGGAAACGAACTCCAAGGGCATCCGGACTTCTTGGTGGGGGCGGTGGTGAACGCCACAGCGAAACCTTTGGAGCCCCACCTCGCCAAGATGAGGCTCAAGGCCCAGCTGGGGGTGGGCTTCTTCCAAACTCAGACTGTGTATGACCCCCAAGCCTACTTGGAGTTTGTGCGCAAGGTGGAGGGGTTGGGGGTACCCATCCTTGTGGGGGTCATTCCCCTCAAGTCCGCCAAGATGGCGCGGTTCATGAACGAGAACATCGCAGGAGTTCACGTCCCTGAGCCGATCATCCAAGAGCTGGAGGCGGCAAAAACCAAGGAGGACAGGGAGAAGCGAAGCGTGGATATCTGTGCGCGGATCGTGCGGGCGGTGAAACCTTACGCGCACGGGATCCACCTGATGCCCATGGGTTGGGACTTCCTGGTTCCCCAGATCCTTGACCAGGCCGGAATCTGAAAGGAGGAAAAGTGCCGTTCGACCCCACAAAACTGGCCGATTGGCAGATCGCCGCGGAGGCGGAAAAGAGGATGCCGACCCCCGAGGATTGGCGGGGGAGGCTAGGCCTGACCAAGGAGGAGCTCTTACCTTACGGCCGCATCGCCAAGCTTGATTACCGCAAGATCTACGAGCGCCTGATGGGCCGCCCGGACGGCAAGTACATTGAGATCACGGCCATCAACCCCACCCCCCTGGGGGAGGGGAAGACCACGACCACGTTGGGCCTGATCGAGGGGCTGGCCAAGCGGGGGAAAAACGTGGGGGGCGCCATCCGTCAGCCTTCGGGAGGGCCGTCGATGAACATCAAGGGCACGGCCGCGGGGGGAGGGAACGCCCTGCTCATTCCCATGACGGAGTTCACGATGGGCCTCACGGGGGACATCGATGCCATCACCAACGCCCACAACCTGGGGATGGTCGCCCTCACCGCCCGCATGCAGCACGAGGCCAACTACGCCGATGAACAGCTGGCCAAGCGGGGCCTGACACGGTTGGACATCGACCCCCGCCGAGTGGAATTCCGGTGGGTCATGGACTTCTGTGCTCAGGCGTTGCGCCGGATCGTGATTGGCCTGGGGGGCAAGAACGATGGGTTCCTGATGGAGTCAGGGTTCCAGATCACGGTGTCCTCCGAGCTGATGGCCATCCTGTCCATCGCCCGCGACCTCAAAGACATGCGGGAGCGGATCGGCAAAATCACCGTGGCGTACAGTCGCCAAGGGAACCCCGTGACCTGCGAGGACTTGGGTGTGGCTGGGGCCATGACGGCCTGGATGCGGTCCACCATCAACCCCACGTTGGCCTGCACCATTGAGTTCCAGCCCGTGCTTGTCCACGCCGGGCCCTTTGCCAACATCGCCATTGGCCAGTCTTCGGTCATTGCCGACCTTCTGGGTCTCAAGCTGTGGGACTACCACGTGACGGAGAGCGGTTTCGGAGCGGACATTGGCTTTGAGAAGTTCTGGAACGTGAAGTGCCGGTTGAGTGGGCTCACCCCCCACGTCTCGGTCATTACCGCTACGATTCGGGCCCTGAAGATGCACGGGGGAGGCCCGCGGGTGGTGCCGGGTCGGCCGCTCCCCCCGGAATACCAGAAGGAGAACCTCCCCTTGGTGGAAAAGGGCGTGAGCAACCTTCTTCACCACATCGAGGTGGTCAAGAAGTCGGGGATCAAGCCGGTGGTGTGCCTGAACCGCTTCCACACCGACAGCGATGGGGAGATCGCCTTGGTCCGCAAGTACGTGGAGAAGGCCGGGGCGCGGTTTGCCGTGGGCGAGCACTGGCGCTACGGCGGGGATGGGGCGCTGGAGCTTGCCGACGCCGTGATCGAGGCGGCCCAGGAAAAGAACCACTTCCAGTTCCTCTACCCCATGGACATGCCCCTGCGCAAGCGGGTGGAAGTCGTGGCCCGGGAGGTCTACGGGGCGGACGGCGTCAGTTGGTCGGCCGAGGCCCTGGAGAGGGCCAAGGAGTTCGAGTCCGACCCCAAGTACCTCGAGTACGCCACGATGATGGTGAAGACCCAGTACAGCTTGTCCCACAACCCGGACTGGAAAGGTGTGCCCAAGGGGTGGACCCTCCCCATCCGCGACATCCTCCTGTTCTCGGGGGCCAAGTTCCTCTGCCCGGTGGCCGGGGATATCACCCTCATGCCCGGGACGAGTTCGGACCCGGCCTTCCGCCGGGTGGACGTGGACGTGGAAACCGGCGAAGTGCGGGGGTTATTCTAGGAGCGTGACCGAACAGGAGCGGAAGCGGGCCGCGGCCGAGGCCGCCGTCGAGCTCGTGTCCCCGGGGATGGTCGTGGGCCTGGGCCACGGGTCCACAGCCCGCTATGCCCTTGTCAAAATTGCCGAGCTCCTCCACGCACGAAAGCTCAAAAACATCGTGGGCATCCCTTGCTCGGCTCAGGTGGCCAGGGAAGCAGGGGAGCTGGGGATTCCCTTGGGAGATTTGAACGACTTTCCCCAGGTGGACCTCACCATCGATGGCGCCGACGAAGTGGATCCCCAGCTGAACGTGATCAAGGGCGGGGGAGGGGCGTTCCTCCGGGAGAAGATCGTGGCCCAAGCTAGCCGCCGCGAGATCATTGTTGTGGACGAGAGGAAGCTCTCCAGGGTCCTGGGGAACCACGCCCCCGTGCCCGTGGAAATCGTGCCGTTTGCCTGGAAGGCCCAAGTGAGGTTCTTGGAGGGGCTCGGGGCTCGGGCGGAACTCCGGCGGGACCGGTCCGGTTCCCCTTGGGTGACCGACCAAGGGAACTGGATTGTGGACTGCTGGTTTGGTCCCATAAACGACCCGCGGGGGTTGGCCCGGGCGCTCGAGGGCCGGGCGGGCGTGGTGGAACACGGACTTTTCTTGGGTTTGGCTACAGAAGTGTTCGTGGGGACGGCTCAAGGCGTTCGCCTGATCGAGGCTCCCGCCAAGTGAGGGCGGGCGTTTGCGGTTAACCTTGGAGCGATGGAGCGAATTCTCGCCCGGGTACGGGATGCGCAGCGGGAGCTGGAAGAGCTGGAGCAGAGGCTCAGCGATCCGAGAGCTCCTTCCCAACCGGACTTCCCCGAGCTTTCACGGCGGTACCGCCGGCTGGGGGAGATCGTGGGCAAAGGGGAGGAGGTGCGGCGTCTTCAGCACCAGATTCTCGAGGAAGAAGAGCTGTTGCGGGGCGAGGCAGACGAGGCCTTGCGCGCGGAGCTCCGGGTGGAGTTGGAGCGCGACCGGGCCCGGGCCGAGGCCATCCTCAAGGAACTCCAGCGCATGTTCCTTCCCGAGAACCCCCACGATCGCAAGAACGCCATCGTGGAGATCCGGGCGGGAACCGGTGGTGAAGAGGCCGCTCTGTTTGCCGCTGACCTGTTCCGCATGTACAGCCGATACAGCGAACGCAAGGGGTTCACCGCCAAGGTCATGGACTCTCACCCCACCCCCCTGGGGGGCTACAAGCAGATTGTGTTTGTGGTGGAGGGGGAAGGGGCTTACGGCCTTCTCCGCTACGAGTCCGGTGTGCACCGGGTGCAGCGGGTTCCGGAGACCGAGGCCAGCGGCCGCATCCATACCTCCACGGCCACTGTAGCTGTCCTGCCTGAGGCTGAGGAAATCGACATCGCGGTGCGTCCGGAGGACATCAAGGTGGACACGTTCCGGGCCAGCGGTCCGGGGGGCCAGCACATGCAGAAAAACGAAACGGCGGTGCGCATCACCCATGTCCCCACGGGCATCGTGGTGGCCTGCCAGGACGAACGTTCCCAGCATCGCAACCGGGAGCTGGCCATGCGCATCTTGCGGGCCAAGCTCTGGGAAATCGAGCAGGCCAAAAGGGAAAGGGAGCTCCGCGAGGCCCGGCGGCGGCAGATTGGCACCGGAGACCGCTCAGAGAAGATCCGGACGTACAATTTCCCCCAGAGCCGGGTCACGGACCATCGGATTGAGCTCACGGTGCACCGGCTGGCCGACGTGTTGGACGGGGACCTGGACCTCCTGATTGAGCCCATTCTGGCCGAGGAGGCCTCCCGGGCCCTCGAAGAAGTGTCCAGGTAGGGTCAGCTCAAGTTCTTGCGGGCCAGGACCACGCCCTCCTCGTGCCGGTGCTCAATGGCGAAGCCGCGGTTGGCAAATATCGCGATCATCCGCACGTTGTCGGGTGTGGTCTCCGCCACCACCCGCTTGATGCCCCAGCTCTGGGCAATCTCCAGGCAGTAGTCGGTGAGCAGGCCTCCTAGCCCCCGGTTCTGCCAGGGGTCGGCCACAAACACCGCGTACTCGGCGTTCACCACGTCAGGGTCCGCCACGAGCCTCCCCACGCCAGCGATCTTCTTCCGCCCCTCTTGCTCCACCTCGGCCACAATGGCCATCTCCCGGTCGTAGTCGATGAAACAGAAGGGAATGGCCATCTGGTGGGTGGTCTCCTTGAACACGTAGCGGAACCGGGCCCGAATGGACTCTCGGGAGGAGACGGCCAGCATCTCGTGCCAGAGGGGCTCGTCCTCGGGGCGGATCGGGCGAAGGAGGGCCTTGGTCCCGTCTTTGAGCGTGGCTGGACGGCGGTAGCCCTCGGGGTAAGGGCGGATGGCAAGGTGGGCATAGGGGCGCGTGTGTTTGGCCGCAAGCTCCAGATCCACAGCCACCCGGGCATCCACGGCCACGATCTCCTGTGGTGAGGCGAGCAAGGGGTTGATGTCGATCTCCCGAATCTCCGGGAAGTCCGCCACCAAGTAGGAGAAGCGCATGATCAGTTCAATGAGCTTGTCGAGGTTGACGCCCGGCCGGCCGCGGTAGCCCCGCAACAGGGGCCAACTCCGTAGCGACTGCAGCATCCGCAGGGCCAGCTTCTCGTTGAGGGGAGGAAGGCCGAGCACGGTGTCCCGGTACACCTCGGTGGCAATTCCCCCCATCCCCAGCAGGATCACAGCTCCAAATGTCGGGTCCTGCTTGGCCCCCAGCAAAAGCTCAAACCGCGGCTCGAGCTGCACCATGCGCTGCACCGTAGCACCCTCAACCCGGGCATTGGGGCGGCGCGTCCGCACGGTCTCCATCATCCCGGCATAGGCTTCTTGGAGCTCCCGTTCGTTGTCGATGCCCACGATGACGCCCCCGACGTCGGTCTTGTGCGTGATGTCGGGAGAGTGAATTTTCAGCACCACAGGGTAGCCCAGCTCGGCTGCAATCCCCAGGGCTTGGTTCACATCCCGGGCCGGGCGAGGTTTGGTCACGGCAATCCCGTAGGCTTCCAGCAGCTCCTTGGAGTCAATTTCCGACAGGACTCCACCTTGGGCAAGGACAGGGGCCAGACGGTCCCGCATCTTGGCCCGGTCCAAGGGGAACTCCACCGGGATTTCCCGAGGGGTCTCGTAGAGGAGTTCCAGGTTGCGGCCGTAGTCCACCAGGTGCATGAACGCCAACACGGCCTGATCGGGGTTGTCGTAGGTGGGGATCCCCGCGGCGTTGAGGATGTTCACCCCTTCGCGCATGAGGGGGCCGCCCATCCACGCCGCCAGAATCGGTTTCTGTGTTTCCTGGGCCACCTCGGCCACGGCCTTGGCCGTGGTGGCCGGGTCGGTCACGGCTTGGGGGGCGAGGATGGCCAGCACGGCGTCCACGTTGGGATCGGCCAAGAGCAGCCGGAGGGCTCCCGCGTACCGGTCGGGCGGGGCGTCCCCCAGCACGTCCACCGGATTGCCATGGGACCAGAACGGCGGCAGGGTCTCGTTCAGCTTGGCCATCGTTTGCGGGGAGAGGTCGGCCAGTTCCCCCTGGCGGGCGATGAGGGCGTCGGTGGCCATCACACCCGGCCCGCCAGCGTTGGTGAGGATGGCCAGCTTCGATCCCAATGGGGGGCGAACTTTGGCCAACAGCTCGGCGGTATCGAAGATGTCCCCGATTTCGTACACGCGGACCATGCCCGCCCGGCGGAAGGCGGCGTCGTACACGGCATCCTCGCCGGCCATGGCCCCGGTGTGGGAACTGGCGGCCTTGGCGGACTCGGCAAACCGTCCGGCCTTGTACACTACGATGGGTTTGGTGCGGGCAAAGGCCCGGGAAGCGGACATGAACTCCCGGGCCGAACTCAAGGATTCGATGTACAGGATGAGGGACTTGGTGCGCTCATCTTCGCTGAAGTAGTCGATCAAGTCGCCGAAGTCCACGTCGATCATGTTTCCCACGGACACAAAGTAGGAGAAACCGATGCCCTCCTGCCGGGACCAGTCCAGGACCGAGGTGCACAGGGCCCCGGACTGGGAAACAAAGGCCACCTGCCCGTCGCGGGGCATCCCGGCGGCAAACGTGGCGTTGAGCCCAATGCGGGGCACGATGATGCCCAGGCAATTGGGGCCGATGATGCGCATCCCTGGGAACTTGGCGGCCTCGCCCAACACCTGGGCCTCGAGCTTTCGCCCCTCCGCTCCAATCTCCCGAAATCCCGCTGAGAGAATCACCAAACCTTGGATCCCCGCTTGACCGCACTCCCGCACCAAACCGGCCACCGTGGCCGCAGGCGTGCAGATCACCGCCAGGTCCGGGGTCTTGGGAAGCGAACCCACGTCGGGATAGCTTTGGATTCCTTGAACGGCCTCGCGCTTGGGGTTCACGGGGTACACCACCCCATGGAACCCGGCCTCGATCATGTTGCGGAACACGCTGTAACCCACCGAGCCGGGGGTGTTGCTGGCTCCAACGATGGCCACCCGGCGGGGGTCGAAGATTTTCTCGAGGTTTCGGATGCTCATAGGACCGAAATTCTACCCCGTTTCGGTGCGCCAAAACGGGGAGGGAGGGTCCGCTCAACGGAACCGCTTCATGGCCTCGCGGGCCCGCCGCTCCTCTTCCTCTTGGATGATCTTCCGCCGCTTGTCGGCCTTGGTCTGTCCCCGGCCCAGGCCGAGCTCCACCTTGGCCCGACCGCGGTCGGAGAAGTACACGGACAGGGGGACAAGGGTGTAGCCCGCTCGGTCCACCTTGCCGATCAACCGCGCAATTTCCCGCTTGTGGAGCAGAAGCTTCTTGGGTCGTGCGGGGTCGTGACCCGAAGGCCCGCTTGGTCCGTAGGGCGCGATGTGCATGCCATGGAGCCACACCTCGCCCTCTTTGACCTTGGCGAAAGCCTCGTCGATGGAGGTCCGGCCGGCCCGCAGGGACTTCACTTCCGATCCTTTGAGGACCAAGCCCGCTTCATAGGTTTCCTCGATGGCGTAGTCCCGCCGGGCCTTGCGATTGCGGGCGACGACCTGTCCCATGGCGGCCTAGGGTACGGTGACGGTCTTGGCCAAGTTCCGGGGCTGATCCACATCGGTCCCCCTCAGGCAGGCGATGTGGTAGGCCAGGAGTTGGAGGGGCGGAGTGAAGGCGTAAGGAAGCAGGGGGCGGGGCACGTTGGGGACCAGGATGAGGTGGTCGGCGAGGTCACGGAGCTCGGGATCGTCTTGGTCGGACAAGACGATGCGGATCCCGTTGCGGGCCTTGACCTCCTGGATGTTGGCCAGGGTCTTGTGGGGGAGTTCCTGGCCCGAGAAGAGGAACAGGACAGGCATGTCTTCGTGGATGAGGGCGATCGGGCCGTGCTTCATTTCCGCCGCAGGATAAGCCTCGGCGTGGATGTAGCTGATTTCCTTGAGCTTGAGGGCTCCTTCCAAGGCGAGGGGAAAGAGAAGACCGCGGGCTA
>CAKZKH010000012.1 GCA_937122485.1 uncultured bacterium
CACCGCCCAATGGGGTTGTGTTGGGATCGTAGCCCAGGTGGGCTCCAGCGAACACCACCCTGACCATGGACTTTCCCCAGGGTAGACCCAGCTCCGGGACCCGGCCATAAGGGAACTGCACAATTCAGCCCGCGACCGCCCTTCGTTCGCGGAGCGGGATCGGCGGAGCAGCCCGGTTGGAACGGCTCCGACGCCTGCAAGAGCTGGAACTGCAAGCTTGACGAAGGCTCTAAGGGTCGAGCGTCTCTACTCTTCGGTGAGGGCTTGGACGGGCTCCATCCGGGAGGCGTTCCAGGCTGGCCAGGTGCCGGACACGGCGCCCAGGACAAAGGAAAGCCCGAGGACCCCCACGATCAGATCGGCCCCAAACACTGGTCGAAACGACCCTCCTGCAAGCACCCTGCCCAAAACGGACGCCCCCACCATGCTGAGGCCCGCCCCGAACACAAGCCCGAGGAATCCTCCGGCCAGTCCCATCAGGCCGGAGTCGATAACGAACAAGGCCAGCACCTGTCCGTCGGTCGCCCCAACCGCCTTGAGGATGCCAATCTCCCGCCGCCGCTCCAGGACCGCCGTGTACATGGTGTTCATCATCCCCACGGCGCCCACCAAGAGGGAAATCCCGGCGATGCTGGCCAGGACGCCTTCGATCAGGCCAATCCCGCTCTGGATGCTCTTGGCCAGCTCTTCGGTGGAGATCACGTTCATCTGCACACCCTGGCGGGCCAGCTCGGCGCGAATCCCGCTTACAGCGTCGCTCACAGAGAGTCCCTTGCGGATGCGAATCGCCACTGTGGAGGGGCTGGCTTGCCCGGTCAGGCGGCTCAGTTGCTCGTAAGGAACGAAGATGGCGTCATCGGTGTTCGTCAGAGCCCGGAAGGCGTTAAGCCCTTGGGAGCCCGCGGCCGTTCGGGCCAGGGACCCCGTGGCGGGAGCTGGTCCGGCCTGAACTGGCGGCGCCGTGGCCTCCAGGACTCCCACCACAACAAACGGACTACCGGCGACCTCCAAGGTGCTCCCCACGGAAAGCCCTAGCCGTTCAGCCGTTCGGCCACCCACGATGGCCTCCGAGGCCGAGGACGTGGAGAAGCCTGTGCCCGCGGCGAGCCGAAAGCTCCCCAAGAGCGAGCCGAAGCTTTTGAGGAATTCTTCGTTTGCTCCTACCACGCGCAGCGATCCGCTCAAGGTCTCTGTGGAGATGGGCAGAACCACGTTGGCCAGCGCTCCCATATCCCCGATGGCGGGTACAGCCCGCCGCAGTGCGGTCAGGTCCAGCACACGGGAGGATCCTGGGGCCCCTTGGACATCGGGGCGCTGGGGCACTTCGCCGCGTTGGCCCGTACCCCCCGAGAGAACCACCAGGTCATAGCCAATGGTTTCGAACTGTTTGAGCACCGAGCGGCGAACACCTGCACCAATGGAGATCAGGGCCACGATGGCTGTGACCCCGATCAGGACCCCCAGAACCGTGAGCCAGGATCGGGCCCGGCGACTGCGAATGTTACGCCACGCGAGCCGGACAAGATTGTTCATCGCTCGTCACCTCCTGGGAGCGTTCCTTCACGACTTTCCCATCCTGAAGGCCGATACAAACGCTGGCCAGGGCGGCGATCTCAGGGTTGTGGGTCACAACCACCAGGGTCTTGCCCTCCGCGTTGAGCCCACGCAGGAGGTCCAGGATCTGCCGGCCCGTCTTGGTGTCCAGGTTGCCTGTGGGCTCGTCGGCGAAGATCACCTCGGGGTCGTTGACCAGGGCCCGGGCGATGGCCACCCTCTGCTGTTCCCCTCCGGACATCTCCCCTGGGCGGTGACGGGCGCGGTCCGTCAGACCCACCCGCTCCAGGGCCTTCAAGGCCCTCGCCCGGCGGTCCAACACCGGCGCCCCCTGCAAGGCCATCGGCAGCTCCACGTTCTCTTGAGCCGACAAGTTTCCGATGAGGTTGAATTTCTGGAACACGAAGCCGAAGGTCTTTCCCCTCAGCCGAGCTCGGCCAACTCGGTCAAGCTGGCCGAGCGAAGCCCCCCGAAACTCCACATCGCCAGCTGTGGGACGATCCAGGCAGCTCAGGATGTGCAGGAGGGTCGATTTCCCAGATCCCGATGGACCCTCGATGACCGCGAAGGACCTCTCGGGAACAGTCAGCGTTACGCCCCGGAGGGCGTAGACCTGCACCTTGCCCAGGAAGTAGGTCTTGTGGACATCTTTGGCGGCGAGCACGGTCGCTCCTTCACTTCCGAACGAACTCGGTCAGTCGGACCTCGGTAAGGACGGTGTCAAACGGTCCTGTGGGGGAGGCGCGCTGCACCAGCCTGGCGTAGGGGTAGAAGGGGAGAAGGTCGCGAACGGTCCCCTCCAAAACCCAAGCCAGCTCGAGCCTGAGGTTGGGAGCATCGCCATGGGTGTAGATCCCGTAGATCACGCTAATCCCCACGATCTGCCCAAACTCGGTGGCCTGGAACATCGCCCCATCCGGGAGGAGGTAGGTTCTGCCTGGTGTGAGGGTGAGCTGGGCTAGAGCGGACACCCCTGTCAGGTCCAAGCCGCCCTGCTCGGCCTCGCGAACACGAAAGCCCAACCCCACCCAACCCAGGCCGAAGAACGAAGGCTGTACTCGGGTTGCGTCGGCCACCTGGTAGTTCGTGGTCCGAACCTCATACCGCCCGTCCGGGAGTGGACTGATCTCCATGCTGGTCTTCAGTTGGGTCCCCCCTGGCCCCACCCCCTCGTACGTGAACTTGAGGTACCCGCCGGGGTACCTGGGAGGAGCTACCCTTTCCGTTCCTGGTCCAGACCCAGTTTGGCCAAGAACCCAACCTCCTAGAGCCATCAACAACAAGGCCAACACGCGGTACTTCATGAATCCGCCTCCTTTCAGCCCCAGCGTGGCCCTGGGCCATGGAGGTTGTGCGGAGATTCCTTGAAAAACCCAGGGAGTCCGGGCGGCCTGGGAGGGAGAGGTTAGCGGGAGAGGAACTGGAGAAGCAGGGCTGCCGCGCCGACCAAGGCCAGGACAATCACCAGGCGTTCGATGGGGCTCAGCCGCCACCGTCGCGAGGGGCCGAGGCGATCCAGAGGCGAGCGGCAGCCGTGCTGAGCGCACCGCTCCACCTCCTCCTGGATCCGCAGCTCCACGACTCGCCCCACCCCCGCCACGGCCAGGTTCCCCACGAACACCATGGGGGTGGTGGTGGCCTGCGTGCCGTACGCCTCGGCCAAGTCGTTCATCAGGCGCCAGTTGTCCGCGTCAAAGGCCACCTCGTAGCTCACCACCTTCAGCTCTGGGTACTCCTTGGTCAGAGCAGCCAAGAAGTCCTTCATGATCAGGCATTGGGGGCAGGTGGTGGCCCAGAAAAAGTGAAGGTCCACAGGGGCCGCCCCACCAGCTGTTCCCACCAAAACGCAAGCCAGGATTACGAGACCTCGCATCATGGGGCCAAGGATACATCATCCTCAGCCCGGGCTCAGCCTGGGTATATTTCAGGTAACATGCGCACGTACCCGGAGTGTGTCCCCTGCATCCTGCGGGCCACTGTACAGGCCTTGCACAGGGCCGGGGTGATGGAGGCCTCGATTTGGAGGGCTCTCCAAGCCGCAGTGGCCGTATGTTCCGCGCACGATCCGTCCCTTCCTCCCATCGTCTTGGGCGGGGCGGTGGCCGAAGTTGTCCGTCCCCAGGCGGGCGTGCTCGATCCGTACAAAGAAGCCAAAGTGAAGGGGAATGCTCAAGCCCTTTCTTTGTACCCCCACTGGGTTCGCCAAGTCCGCCGGTCGGACCGGCCCCTGGTGGCCGCTCTGCAGCTGGCCGCGGCGGGGAACTCCCTGGACCTGGGGATCTTTGGGGACGGGGAGTTGGACCACGCCCTGCGCGAGGCCCTGTCCCTCCCCTTGCGGGCGCGCGATCTTGAGGCGTTCCTGGAGGAACTCAAGCGCGCCTCAACCGTCCTGTACATTGCCGACAACGCCGGGGAGCTTGTGGTTGATCGGATTCTCATCGAAGAACTCTTGGGCATGGGCAAGGAAGTGACCCTGGCCGTGCGGGGAGGACCCATCTTGAACGACGCGACGAGGGAGGATGCGGCCCAGGTGGGCTTGGATCGGGTTGTGCCGGTCATCACCACAGGGGCAGCCTTGCCCGGGGTCTTCCTGGAGCGCGGTTCCCCAGAGTTCTTGGAGGCTTTCGACCGCGCGGATGTCGTGTTGGCCAAAGGCATGGGCAACTTCGAGGGGTTGGCCGAGGCCCCTCGTCCGGTCTTCCTCCTGTTCCGGGCCAAGTGCCGGCCGATCAGTTTGGAAGCTGGGGTGGGCCTGGGCGAACTGGTCCTTTGTCGGGGAGGGGAAGGTGTCCCAGCGCACGAGGGCTAAGCGGCCGCTGGAGCTGTTTGAGGGTTTCCTCCGCCATCAGGGGTTGAACATGACCCAGGCCCGGCGGGCCGTGGTGGAGGGGGTGTTCGCCTTGCCCTCGCACTTTGAGGCCGCCGATGTGTGGGCTGAGGTCCGGGGCCAGCGGATCTCTGCCGCCACGGTGTACCGCACGCTGGACCTGCTGGAGAGGGCGGGCTTGGTCCGGCGGGTCTCCTTTGGGGAACTGCACGCCCACTACGAGCAGGTGGTGGGGCGGGAAGATCACGGCCACCTTGTGTGCCAGGGCTGCGGTCGGGTGGTGGAGTTCGCCGATCCTGGACTCACCGAGGTGGTCGTGCGGGCGGCCGAGGAACACGGGTTCTCCTTGAGCGAGACCGTGGTTCAGGGGTACGGGCTGTGCCCCAAGTGTCGTGAGGCCCACAGGCTATAATCGCAGGCGCGCCGAGGTGGCGGAACAGGCAGACGCGCGGGACTCAAAATCCCGTGCCCTGAGAGGGGCGTGTGGGTTCAACTCCCACCCTCGGCACCAGGAGGAGGTTCTATGGCAACGGTGCTGCGGATCCTGGCTCACCTCCTCCGGGGGCGACCCAGGCTTTACCTCTGCTACACCACGGTCAGCTGGCGCACCTGCGACAAATGCCTGAATTGGCACGGGAAGATCGTCGCCCACCCCGCGGGCTTTTTGCCGACCGACAACTGTCCCCACGAGGTTCAGGCCTTTCCCGTGTGGCAGCTGAAGGCTTTCCGCGAGCGGGGCAACCGCATGCAGCGCAAGGCCCGGGAGGAGCTGGCTCGCCGGGAGGCCTTCTCCCAGGCGGTGGAGCTTCTCTCCACCCAACCGGCCACGGCCATCCAACTCCTCGAACGGGCTTCCCAGGTGGACGTGCACATCCCTGAGATCGAGGCTTTGGTGAAGACAAAGGGGCACGAGCTGGAGGATGCCGCCCTCCGGGGCCAGTTGAGGGAGGTGTTCCTGCGGGGCTGGAAAAGCAAGTTCGCCCAGGAGCGCTATGAGCGCCAACCCGAGTTGGCCCGCAGCGCGCAGGAGGCTTGGGGTGTGGACCGCATCCGGGAGCTCTTGCCCTAAGAGGAGCTTGGGAGCGAGGTTCTGGGCCGCAGTGGCAATTCTCGCAGGGTGTCTTGTCTACGCCGGGCTCCGCTGGGTACGGCCGCGGGAGGTTGCTCCCCCTCCCCTGACCGTGGTGGACGTTCCCGCTCGGGTCGTGTCCGTTACCTTTGAAGAGCCCAAGCCCCCTTCGCCTCCCCCTAAGCTCAACATCAACGTGGCCAGCGCCCAGGAGCTCGAGGGCCTCCCGGGGATTGGCCCGGTATTGGCTGGGCGGATCGTGGCTTTTCGGGAGGCCCGGGGCCCGTTCCGGAGCGTGGAGGACCTCCTTCAAGTGTCCGGCATCGGGCCCAAGATCCTCGATCAGATTCGAGCTTTGGTTACCGTAGGCGAGGGTCCGTGAGCCACCGTGGCCTGGGGCTCCTGAGGCGGCCGGAGACCCCACACCGCCAAGACAAGTCCGGCACAGGCCAGGCCCATCACGGGAAAGAACACGGCCAAGTAGCTGCCGGTGAGGTCCCGCACGAGGCCGGAAATGGTCCCCGCCAGGATCCCCCCTGCGCCGTACGCGGTAAAGGTGAGTCCGTAATTGCGGCCGTAGTCCTTGGCCCCAAAGAAGATGGCTGTGGCTGTGGGGGCGATGGCCAGCCAACCTCCCAAGTTGAGCCAGAACACGGCGAAGGCCAAGAAGTACAGGGCGGGGTGCCCCTTCCCTCCCACGTCGAGGGCCACCGCAGCCGCCAAGATGAGGGCAAAGGATAGGATGGCCGCATAGCGGGGGGTGATCCGGTCCGCCAACCATCCGAACAAGGGCCGCCCCAGGCCATTGAACATGGCGAAGGCCGACACAGCCAGCGCCGCCATCCTGGGCGACAACCCGGCTACTTCCTTTCCGAACGGAGCAGCGATCCCCACGGCCATCAGTCCGGCCATGGAGCCAAAGGTGAACGTGAGCCAGAGAACGTAGAACGTGCGCGTTCGGAGCATAGCTTTGCGGTCGAGGTCCGGCCCCAGGGAGGAATGACCATTGGCAGGCACCCAACCGGGTGGGCGCCACCCAGGACGGGGGTAGCGAAGCGGGGCCGCCAGCACAGGTAGCACGGCCAGGAAGACCAGTCCCAGGTACGTGAACGTGCGCAGAGGACCGACGGAGTTGATGAGGGTGCTGAGGACCGGGGCGATCACCAGGGCGGACAGGCCGAACCCCATCAAGGTCAGGCCCACAGCCAGCCCCTTGCGGTCGGGGAACCACCGGGTCACCACCGCAATCGGCGCTCCGTAGAGCAGGCCTACCCCGGCCCCACTGAGAACTCCGTAGAACAGCACCAACAGGGCTACGTTCGGCCAAAGGCCGGCCAACACCCACCCCAGGCCCACCAGGATCCCCCCCAGGATCCCCGTCTTGCGCGGCCCCCACCGCTCCAGCAGGCCTCCGGACACCGCCATCGTGACCGCAAACACCGCCAAGAAAACCGTGAACGGCAGCCCGCTGGCTGTCGCTCCGATGCTCAACCGCTCCTCGAGGGGCTTGCGAAACACGCTGAACGCGTAGATGCCCCCCTCGCAGAGGTTCACCAAAAACCCCAGCGCCACAAACAGCCACCGGCCCCGCAGCTCCCTCCGCTCCTGTGGGGAAAGATCCGAGGCCGAACTGCCAGCAATGCTCATAAAACCTCCCCAGTGGTACGAGTAAGGATGCCCTTCCTCTAGGGCAAGCGGTACTTCCTCCGCAGGGCCAGGGTGAGGAGCAAACTACCTCCTGTGGTGGCCCCAGCCAGCAGGAAGGCAGGGCTATAACTCTTCGTCAAGTCGTACAGCCCGGGGCCGAGGGCTGCCCCCAGGGCCCCAGCGCCAAAGGCGGTGAACACCAGCCCGTAGTTGGCTCCCAGGTTCTTCACCCCGAACGAAAGCGCTGTCACCGAGGGGAACAGAGCCAACGTCACAGCATACCCCCAGCCGAGCAGGGCTGAAGCCACGTAGAGCGGCAGTTGGGTGACAGCCAGCACCGGGAACGTGAGGAACACCACAGTCTGCAGGCCGTAGGTGGCCAACATCACCCGCACCGGTCCGAATCGGTCCCCGAGGTAACCTGCCAAAGGGCGGCCCACGCCGTTGAACAGAGCGAAAAGAGAGGTGGCCAGAGCAGCCGGACCTGGATCGAGTCCGACCACCCGCTCCCCGTAGGAGGGGATCACCTTGAGGGCCATCAGCCCGCCAATCATCACCAAGGCGAACGCCCCCCAGATCGCGTAGAACTCCGGATGGTGGAACATCTGGCGTGGAGTGACTTCCGCGCGCACGGCGGTGGACCTGTTGTTCTGGGCCTTGGTCGGATCGTACCCCGGCGGGGACCAACCCTTGGGGGGATTGCGCACGAGGGCCGCGGCTACCAGGCTCACCCCAGCCACGAGGAAACCCAAGAAAAGCAAGGTTCCCTCCACGCCCCAAGTGGGGATGAGGAATCGTGCTTTCAGGGGGGCCACGATGGTGGCAGCCAGACCAAACCCGGCCACGGCCAGGGAGATGGCCAGGCCCGGGCGGTCGGGGAACCACTTGCGGGCGGGAGGAGCCACGCAGGCGTACGTAAGCCCGCACGCGACCCCTCCCAAAACCCCGTACGTCCCCACAAGCCACAGGGGATGGGGAACAAACCGCACCAAGTAGGCCAGACCATAGGCGAGGAGGAACACCCCAGCTCCCGTGGCGGCCACCCGCCGTGGGCCCAGCCGGTCCTGAAGACGCCCCCCTGGAACCATGCTCAGGGCGAACACCACCATGAACACCGTGAAGGGGAGGGTGGCTTCCGTTGTGGTCCACCCGAACTCCTTCTGAAGGGGCAAAACGAACACCCCCCAGGCGTAGGAGATGCCGCCCATCAAGGCCAGGAGAAACCCGGCCAGAGGGATCATCCAGCGACTTCGAACCACGCCCGCAAGGGGCAGGGCCACCTTCGCCATGGCCTGTCCCCTAACCCTTGTAGCCCACCAGGCGCTTGAGGTCCTCCACGCACTCCGGGTTGCGCAAGGTGGTGATGTCCCCCACCGCCTCGCCGCGCACCAGGGCTTTCAGCACCCGGCGCATGATCTTGCCGGACCGCGTCTTCGGCACGTCCTCGGAAAAGTAGATGGAGGAGGGTCGAGCCGTGGGTCCGATGATCTTGTCCACCGTCTTGATCAGGTCCTTTTTCAGGTCCTCGGAGGCTTGGAACCCCTTCTTGAGAAGAACGAAAGCGACCGGGACTTCGCCCTTGATCTCGTCGGGCTTGCTGACCACGGCCACCTCCGACACGGCCGGGTGTTGGGCCAAGGCATCCTCCACCTCGGCGGTGGCCAAGCGGTGCCCGGCCACGTTCATCACGTCGTCCACCCGGCCTGTGACCCGGATGTTGCCCATCTCGTCCATCCGGGAACCGTCCTTGGTGAAATAAACTTTGGGGCCAAACTCTCCGAAGTAGGTAGCCCGGAACTTCTCCGGGTCCCCGTACAGGCCGCGGAGAAGGGCTGGAGGGAACGGGGGCTCGAGCACCAGGTAGCCCCCTTCGCCGGCCTTCACGGGTTGGCCGCTGGCGTCCACGATCCTGGCCCGGATCCCCGGGAACGGGCGTCCGGCCACGGTGGGCACAAACGGCCCCACCCCAGGAAGGGCTTGGACGCAGGTCGCGCCGGTCTCGGTTTGCCACCAGGTGTCGATGATCGGGCACCGCTTGCCCCCCACGAGGTGGAAGTACCACAGCCAAGCTTCCTCGTTGATGGGCTCTCCCACCGAACCCAACACCCGCAGGCTGTTGAGGTTGTACTTCTTGGGCCACTCATCGCCCCACTTGATGTGCATGCGGATGGCCGTGGGGGCGGTGTAGTACACCGTGACCTTGTGCTTCTCCACGATTTGCCACATCCGCCCGAAGTCTGGGAAATCTGGGGTGCCCTCGTACACCAGACTGGCCACCCCGTTCATGAGGGGCCCGTAGTTCACGTAGGAGTGGCCGGTGATCCACCCCACGTCGGCCGTACAGAAGTGCACGTCGTCCTCGTGCAAGTTGAAGTCCCACTTGGCAGTTGTGTAGACCTGGACAGCATAACCCCCGGTGGTGTGCATAACCCCCTTGGGCTTTCCGGTGGTGCCCGAGGTGTACAGGATGAAGGCCAGATCTTCGGCATCCATGGGCTCGGGCTTGCACTCGGTCGGTTGGCCCTTGGTGATCTCGTGGTACCACACGTCCCGTTGGGCATCCCAGGGGATCTCTTGTCCCATTCGCCGCACCACCACGACTTTGCTCACTTGAGTTCCCGGCAGAGCTTGATCCGCTTGGGGTTTGAGGTCGATCGCCTTCCCCCGCCGCCAGTAACCGTCCGCGGTGATCAGGACCTTGGCGCCCGAGTCCACCAACCGGTCCCGCAGGGACTCCGCGGAGAACGCGGAGAACACCACGGTGTGGGGGGCACCGATGCGGGCACAGGCCTGCATGGCCACCACGGCCTCGGGGATCATGGGGAGGTAGATGCCCACCCGGTCTCCTTTGCGGACTCCCAGGGCCTTGAGGGCGTTGGCGAACCGTCCCACCTCTTCCAGGAGCTGCTTGTACGTCATGGTGCGGTGGGGTTCGCTCAGGGGCTCGGGTTCCCAGATGAGGGCGACCCGGTCCCCGCGCCCGGCCTCCACGTGCCGGTCAAGGGAGTTGTAGGACAGGTTGAGCTTTCCCCCCACGAACCACTTGTAGGCGAAGGGTTCATCTTCGTACACCTTGGACCACTTCTGAAACCAGGTGATCCCTTCGGCCTGCTTGGCCCAGAAGGCCAACGGGTCGGCCTTGGCCTGGTCGTAGATCTTGGGGTCGGAAACCCAAGCGTGCTGGCGCAGGGCGTCGCTTGGCCAATACCAGTTCTCGCGCTTGGGGTCAGGGACAACCCACTGGACACCGTCTTTGTTTCCTTTCGTGGCCACCTTGATCCATCCTCCTTATGGGGTCATGAACAAGACGGGGCAAAGCCCGGGGGATGATACACCGAGGTGTGCATTCCGCAATTCAGGGCCTGGCGCGGAGGGAAAGCCCCGGCTACATTGGGACTGGCGATGCAACGGGTACTGCGGGGCTTGCGGCGGACGTTTCTCTCTGGCCTCCTCGCCTTGCTTCCCCTGGGCCTCACCCTGGCCATCCTCTGGCTTTTGTACCGCCTGGCGTACGGGTTGTTCGGTCCCCACACAGCGTTTGCGCGG
>CAKZKH010000013.1 GCA_937122485.1 uncultured bacterium
GGTGTAAGGGGCGATCGTTCCCTCAAGCCGCACCACCTTCCACTCCGCCTCTTGGGCTGTAGTGGGCTCAAGCAGCCGCCAGCGCAGGGTCCAGCCGGTCAGGTCCACGGGGTTCCCCGTGACGTTCATCAGCTCGATCCATTCGTCCTCAGGGCTTGCCTGCGTTCCACCCCAGGCGATCTCACTGATGATGATCGGGCCGGTGGCCTCATAAACGAGATCGGCCTGGACGTCGCGGACGACCTCATCGGTGCGGCGTTCCAGGAGGTAGAAGCCCGCGGGCTGCACAGTTCCGCGGAGCTCCACCACCTTGACGTACTGGTCGAGCACGCGGGCGGGCTGTTTCCTCCTCCAGCGCAGGGTCCAGCCGGTGAGGTCGACGGTTTCCTCCGTGGGGTTGTAAAGTTCGATCCACTCGTGGACAGGGCTGGCTTGAGTCCCTTTCCAAGCGATCTCGTTGATCACCAACCATGGGGCCAAAGCTCCTCCTCCACCGGCGACTTCCTCTTCACAAAGCTGGACCGCAATGGCCACGATTCCAACGCTGGAGGCCCCTGTGGGATCCAGGACTTCAAACGTCAGGCGGTCGGTTCCCACGAAGTCCGGCGCCGGCGTGTAGGTGACGCTTACCAGGCCCAGGTTCGGCTCGGAGTAGGTGACGTTGGCCAGAACACCACTGAGCGAGCCGTGGGCTGGTGCGCCCAAAACTCTGAATTCAAGGGGATGCCGACTGGCGTTGGCCGGATCGACATCCGGGTCCCGGGCGACCAAAGCAAAGGTAAGGGGCGTGTGCTTGCAGGTGAGGAGGGCTTGCATCTCCGCCGTTGGAGGAGAGTTCACCCAAGCGCAAGAACACGTGGCCCAGACAGGGCCGACCAGGCGACCGCAGGGATCCGTGCCCTGAGCTGTGGCCGTGTTGACGATCAGGCCGCCTGCATTTGCAGCGGTCACGGTGTAAGAGATGGTGAAGGCGCGAGATTCCCCGACCGACAGGGCAGGGATAGCTGTGGAAAAGCCGGTGAGGTCATCGGTGACGGAGACATCGGTAAGATGCATGTCGCCGGTGTGGGTGACAACGATGGTGTAGTTGATGGTCTCCCCTACCCGTGCGGAGCTCCGATCCGCGGTTTTGGAGATTGCCAGGTCAGGCATGCCCACGACAGTTACGGTGAAACTGCAGGAGGCGGTGTTCCCGGCCGCATCGGTGACGAGGAACGAGTTGGTGGTGGTGCCCACGGGGAAGAGAGATCCGCTCGGGAGTCCAGCGATCTGGGTCAGCACCGCGCCCGGGCAGTTGTCGCTGTAAGTTACAGTGTGGCTAACCGCCCTTCCGCAGAGATCAGGCTCAGTCTCCACCCTAATGTCCCCTGGACAGGTGATCGTGGGGTTCTCGCAGTCTCGGACTGTGACCTTTTGCTGACAGGTGGCGGTGTTGCCACTGGTATCGGTGACGC
>CAKZKH010000014.1 GCA_937122485.1 uncultured bacterium
TTCCCCGAGGAGGGGAAGTACCACTACGACGGGCACCGGGCCTGCGGGGTGGTTTTTTCGCCGGAGCAGACGCGGAAAGCGGGGCGGCGGTGCCCAGTGTGCGGAAGGCTGGTCACCGTGGGGGTGATGTACCGGGTGGAGCGGCTGGCCGACCGGCCCCCGGGGTTTCGCCCGCCCGCAGCCATTCCTTGTCGCCACCTTGTTCCCCTTCACGAGATCGTGGCCCAACTGCTGGGCCAGGGGGTGGAAACAAAAGCCGTGGAGGAGGAATATTTCCGCCTCGTGCACAGGTTTGGCAGCGAGATGAACGTGCTGTTGGATGTTCCGGTCCAAGAGGTTGGCCAGGTGTCGCCTCGGCTGGCTCGGGCCCTGGCCAAGGTCCGGGCCAGGGAAGTCCGTGTCCAACCGGGCTTCGATGGCCAGTACGGTAGAATCGAGATCCCCTTGGACGAGGAGGTACGGGGTCCCACCCTGTTCGACGTATGAAACCCCTGCAAGGCGTGCGCGTGCTGGACTTTTCCCGCATTCTGGCCGGCCCGTTGGCCACGATGTGGATGGCCGACTTGGGGGCGGAGGTGGTCAAGGTTGAACGGCCGGGCAACGGGGACGAAACCCGGCGCTGGGGGCCCCCGTTTGTAGGTGGCCAGTCTGCCTACTTCTTGGCCGTCAACCGCGGGAAATACGGGCTGGCTTTAGATTTGGGCCAACCCCAAGCCCGGCCAGTGTTGGAACACTTGGTCCGCCAAAGCGACGTGGTGGTCCACAACTTCCTCCCTCAAACGGCAGAAAAGCTTGGGCTGGACTACCCGCAGGTGAAGGCGATCAACCCCAAGGTGGTCTACGTGGCGGTGGCCGGCTTTCCCCCAGGGCCGTACCGCGACGAGCCGGGGTTTGACGCCCTCATCCAGGCGGTGGGGGGGCTAATGGCCATCACCGGGGAGGAGGAACAACCCGTGAAGGTGGGCGTGGCCATTGTGGACGTGCTCACAGCCTGGGCGGCCCTATGTGGGACCCTGGGGGCGCTCCTGGTTCGGGAAAAGACGGGCGAGGGGCAGGCCGTCGAGGCCACGCTGGTGGAGTGTTCGGCGGCAGCCCTGGTCAACGTCTCCCAGGCTTTCTTGCTTACGGGCAAAGAACCCCGGCGGTTGGGCACGGCCCATCCCCATATCGTCCCGTACCAGGCCTTCCCCGCGGCCGACGGCTTGCTCATGGTCGCCGTGGGCACCGATGCCCAGTTCCAGGCTTTGTGTCAGGCCATCGGTCGACCGGAGCTGGCCCAGGACCCCCGCTTTGCCACCAACCCCGAGCGTGTCCAGCACCGCGACCTCCTCGTTTCCGTTTTGAGCGAGGTCCTTGGTGCTCAGCCCCGCTCGTTTTGGATTGCCCGGCTGAAGGAAGCCAACGTCCCAGCCGGCCCGGTGAACTCCTTTGCCGAACTCTTTGGCGACCCCGGCCTGGTGGGGCGGATCCTCATCGAGGTGGAGCATCCCACGGTGGGGAGGTACAAGACCGTGGCCTGCCCGGTCTCGTCGGCCTGGCCTCCAAGCCCGCTTCCCCCACCCCTTCTGGGCGAGCACACGAACGCAATTCTCGCCCGGCTGGGAATTCCCAGCTTGAACGGGGGGTAAGCCCCTGTAACATTGCCCCTCAGCGTGGAAACAAGCTTCTACACCTCGATACCAAATTCCAGCTCTTGGATTCTGCGTCCCCGCAGGATCGAACTTTAGGGGGAAGGTCGGACTGTGCTCTCGGTGACCCTCATTTTTCTCGCTTCCTGTGGGAGCACGCTTTGGCTGACCCTGCGGCAGCCGGTGCTGCGCCTGAGGGTCGGTCGGCGGGAACTGCGGATTGAAACCTACTTTCTCGGGGCTTTGGTCGGACCTTTGCTTATCCTCGCCGCTGGGCTTCTCACCGCTCAAGACATGGTGAACGGTCTGCGCGGCCAGACGGGTTTGGAGCCGGTGGGGATCCTCACCTTGTTCCTGTCCATGGTGTTCATGAGCATCTTTCTTGACCACACCGGGTTCTTCGAGGCCTGTGCCCGCTGGGCCTTGCGCTACGCCCGGGGCGAAGGAACGCGGCTGTTTTTTGCCACCTACGCCATCGTATCCCTCCTCACCGTGTTCACCTCCAACGACATCGTGGTCCTCACCTTCACCCCCTTCATCTACTACTTTGCCCGCCACGCTGGACTCAATCCCAAGCCGTACCTCCTGGCCGAGTTCTTTGCGGCCAACACCTGGTCGATGATGCTGTACATCGGCAACCCCACAAACATCCTCGTGGCTTCGGCGTTTGGGTTCACGTTCGTGGAGTACACGCGGTGGATGCTTGGGCCCACGCTGGCCGCCGGCCTGGTCAACGCCGCTGTTCTGTACAAGATCTTCCGCAGAGAAATTGCAGGGAAGCTTCAGCCGGTGGAGGTCGACCCCTGGGAGGCCATTCGGGACAAGCCGGGCACGTGGATGGGCCTGACCGTCCTCGGGGGGTGCGTGGTGGCCCTGGCGCTGGCGCCCTATCTGGGGTGGGCGATGTGGAAGGTCTCGTTGGCCTTTGCCCTGGCCCTGCTTGGGCTTTTGGTCTTGCGGGAGGTGGGGAGTTGGCCCCGGCGGCCCCTGGATTTGGCTCGTTCTTCCCTGTACATCACGGCCCGCCGCATGCCCTGGTCTATCGTTCCTTTTGTGCTTTCCTTGTTTGTGACCGTGTATGCCCTGCGGGTGTACGGGGTGACCGGGCTTTTAGGCAGCGCGCTCCAACGGGCCAGCGGCGGCATTCCGGCAATGTTGGCTGTCCTCTACGGCTGGGCTTCGGCCCTGGCCGCCAACCTCCTCAACAACATTCCCATGACCTTGGCCTTCACCTCGGCCGTGGGGACGCAGACCGCGGCCGGAACATGGGCGGGAGCGTTGGGCACGGTGGTGGGATCGAACCTGGGGGCGAACCTCACCCCCCTCGGGGCCCTGGCCGGGATCATGTGGATGGCCATTTTGGCGGGGAAAGAGGAGCGCGTGAGCTTTGGGGAGTTCGTAAGGTACGGGCTGTTGACGACGCCGTTGGCCCTGGCGGCCTGCCTGGGGGTTTTGGCCCTGCAGTTTGCTTTGGGGATGTAAGAAGCGGGCCCGGGTAGGCCGAGCCCGCTTGGGTCAGCCTTGGCGGGGCTACTTCCTGCTCGGCTCGGTGCGCTTGACCTTCCCCTCGGCCACGAGCTGTTTCCCGATTTCTTGGAGCTTGTACTTCTGCACCTTGCCCGAGGCCGTCATGGGGAAGTCCATGCCCACCACGATGTACCTGGGGACTTTGAAGGCGGCGATCCTCTGGGCGCAGAAGTCCACGATCTCCTGGGGATCGGGGTTGTGGCCGGCGCGGGGGATGATGAAGGCCATGCCCACCTCCCCGAACACGGGGTCGGGGACCCCCACCACGGACACGTTTTGCACCGCAGGGTGGGTGAACAGCACTTCCTCCACTTCCGCCGGGTAGACGTTGAACCCCCCCACGATGTACATGTCCTTTTTGCGGCCCACGATGCGCACGTAGCCCTCGTTGTCCAACGTGGCCAAGTCCCCGGAATAGAGCCAGCCTTCCTTGTCGATCACCTCGGCCGTGGCCTGGGGGTTTTTCCAGTACCCCAACATCACGTTGTACCCCCGGCAGGCGAGTTCCCCAGGTTCGCCCAAGGGGACTTCCCGGCGCTCGCCGTCCACGATCTTCACCTCCACGCCGGGGAGGGTCTTCCCCACCGTCTCCACCCGCTTGTCGATGGGGTCCTCAAAGCGGGTCATGGTAATCACCGGGGAGGCCTCGGTGAGGCCGTAGGCGATGCACACGTTGCACCCCAGCTCGTCCATGGTGCCACGCATGACCTCCACAGGGCAGGGGGCGCCGGCCATGATTCCTGTGCGGAGGCTGCCCACGTTGTACGGCCGGCCTTGGGCCTTGGCCTTGCGCTGCTCCTCCAACCACAGCACGAACATCGTGGGCACTCCGTACACCACGCTCACCTTGTGCTTCTGGATGAGGGCAAGTGTCTGATCGGCCTTGAACACGGGAACGGGCACAATCCCCGCGCCCCAGGTGTAGGCCCCCAGGATCCCCATCACACACCCAAAGCAGTGGAAGAAGGGCACGGCCAAGAGGAACAGGTCCTTTTCGCTGATGGCCATGATTTCTGTTATCTGCTCGGCGTTCTTGGACATGTTGAGGTGGGAGAGCATGGCCCCTTTGGGGTGACCGGTGGTGCCCGAGGTGTACAGGATGAAGACGCAGTCGGTGGGCTTGACCTTCTTGGCGCGGTTCTCGAGCTCGTTGCGGGCGGCCCCGTCCTTGCCCAGGGCCAGGACCTCGCCCAGGGGACGGGAGTGCGGGGCGGAGTCGCCCACCGTGATCACTTCCCGCAGCAAGGGGAGGTTGCCCCGCACCTGGGCCACCATCCCCGCGTAGTCCGCTCCCAAGAAGCCCTGGTGGACGAATACGGCCTTGGCCTCGGCGTTCCCTAGGATGTACTCCACCTCGTGGGTGCGGTAGCGGGTGTTCATGGGCACAACCACCCCGCCGGCCTTGGCGATGGCGAAGTAGGCCGTGATCCACTCCGGTACGTTCGACATCCAGATGGCCACCTTGTCCTGGGGCTGGATGCCGAGCCGGATGAGGCCGGCAGCCAACTGGTTGACCTCCTCCACGAGCTGGCGGAAGGTGGTCACCCGGTCTTCGTAAAAGATGGCCGGACGGTCGGGAAACTTGCGGGCTGTGTCTTCCAAAACTTGGGACAGCGTCCTCATCGGTCTTTGTCCTCCTTGCTCTGGAGTTTACCGGAGCCCTGCCCCGACGCTACAACCCTCCCCCGACCACCACTGCATCCATGGCCTGCCCGTTGAGGGCGGCCGCCCTGTCCCCCAACGGCCAGCGGTCCGATCGTCACTCCTGCTCCAGGGTTTTCAGGCACGCGGGGAGCTCGGCTAGCGACTGCACGGTGGCGTGGGGAACGTGAAGAGCGCTTGGGGGCTCCTGCTTGGCGTACGGACCCACCAGGACACGCACGGTCCTCATTCCCATCAGCCGGGCCGGGAACACGTCGTGGTCCAGGCGGTCGCCCACCATCACAGCCTCCTGGGGCTCCGCTCCCAATCCGTCGAGGATCATCCGGAAAAACAGGGGCACGGGTTTGGTCACCCCCATCTGCTCAGACACGTAGGGCCAGTGGAAGTGCCGGAGCAGCTCGGCGTCCTCCAGCAGGCGGAGAACCGTGGCCGGTTGGTTGCCTGCCAGGGCAAGCTTGTAGGCCGAGGCCAGCTCGGGGATCGTCCTTTTGGCCTCGTCCCGCACGAAAACACCTTGGGGGTCTTGCAGGAAGGCCTGGGCGTGGACGCGGAAAGCCTG
>CAKZKH010000015.1 GCA_937122485.1 uncultured bacterium
TCCCCTGCTAAGCAAACCTCGACCCTTGCCCCTTCGATAACCCCCTGGGGCGGTCCACCAAACTGTTCACCAGAAAAAACCTGCCGCCTCGGGTCTTCGTTGGGTTCTCACCCAACTGGCTCCCAGTTCTGTTTGTTTTGCTCGGACACCCAGCATGGGGCCTCGCCCCCGACAATGATCAAGTTGTCCCCCCGCTTAGCCCGCCCCTCGTCGACACGGCCAAGGCGAACTGGGCATCACGCCGGCTCGGCAACCCCAGAATGAAGACTGAAGCCAGGGAGGAGAGGTTAGGTGGAGCCGCGGGCGGCTGCTCGGGCGTCTTCACAGGACAAGGGCGATGCGCCCCCGATGGGCCGCCGTGACACGGCAAAAAGACTTGCCCCCCAGCCCCTCCGCGTCATCCTACCCCGAAACCCTCCACCCCCAGGGAACCGATTTCGATGCTAGACCTCGCACTCTGTCTGTGAAACAAAACAACCTAGATGAGCGAGAAGTAGACCCTCTTCTCCCCGTGGAGGTTATCCACGTGCACAAGCCACAACTTGATCGTCTTGTACAGCGAAGCCACCAGGAACTCCCGGACCGGGTCCCGGGGGCCGAGGAGGGCAAACACTTGGCCCTCCCAACAGGTCGTGGGGGGCTTCTTGCGAAGCCACCGCACCAGGGCCTCGGCCGTCGCCCGCAGAAGGGGCAGGCGCCCCGGATCAAGCTGGGGCGCAAGAAGCAGAGCGTCCCGGCACACCTGGGGGGTGAAAAGCTCGGGTTCTCCCAAGCTTGTCACAAGCCGCCTCAGGCCCCAGAGGAGGTTGTAGGCACAAGCATGCCGCAACAGGGTCACCAGGGGGCTCTCCTCCCCGTCCACAAGGGACCGAGCCAATTCGGTGGAGGCCTGGCCCGCCCAACGATCCGCGGCCTCGTCCAGGGCCACCGGCCCCTGGCATGCCGCCAGACTCAGTTCTCCTATGACCCGAACCGCTTCCGCCCGCTCGCGGCTCCACAAGGGAAGCCAGGGGAGGGAACCACCTTCTCTCCGCCCGTTTTCGGCCCAAGCCACAAGCTGTGTCCCCACGGCCTCCAGATCGCGGAGGGTGGTGAGGGGAACGTCGCTGCACCCGCCGAGACGGGTGTAGGCTCGGCCTTCCCCGATCATGGTCATCACCTGCTCCAGGCCCACAAAGAATCGGTGGGAACAAGGTTCAAACCCCCAGCGGGGCATGAGGTCCCTCACCAGAACCGCCCACCGGGGGACAGCCAGGCTCTCAGTGAGGTTGTTCAGGTAAAGAATCTCCTCGTCGAAGGCTTCGCGCCCCTCGATCCCTGGGGCTTCCCACCACTCCATGATCCGCCGCTCTGAGACCTTCACTTCCCCCTCCCGACAACCCTCGCGCCGCCCTGCCCCAAGGACGTCCGGGGAATTCTAGCCCCGAGGGTCCCAAGGGGGCAAATGCGCGTAAACTTGGGGCCCTGTGTCGTCCTTTCTCGCCTTGTTTTTCGCGGTGGCCGTGGCCATGGTGGGGCTGGGCATCATTGCCCCGGTCATGCCCCTGTACCTCCGGGACTTCGGGGCCAGCGGACTCGAACTCGGCCTGGTCTTTGCGGCCTTCTCCGTCGCCCGGCTCGTGCTGGGGCCCCTCCACGGTCGGCTGTCCGATCGGGTGGGCCGTAAGCCCCTGATCCTTCTTGGGTTGGCCTTGTACGCCGGGGTGTCGTGGGCCTACGCCTTGGCCACAGCCCTTTGGCAGGTGGGCCTCCTCCGCCTGTTCCAGGGAGCAGCGTCAACCCTGGTGACCCCGTTGGCCCAGGCCTACATTGGAGACCGCACGGCCCCTGGACGAGAAGGCCGCACGATGAACGCCTTCTACACCTCGGTGTTCTTGGGGATGGGATTGGGTCCGCTCCTGGGGGGGTACCTGGCAGAAAAGGTGAGCTTCCGGGCGCCGTTTTACGCCATGGGGACCTTGGCCGTTCTTGCCCTCGGGGCTGTAGCCATCCTTGTCCCGGAGCGGCCAGGGCCCCGGGCTGTCCCTCCCATGGCGCAGCCGTGGCGGGCTTTGGTGCGAGCCCATGGGGTGTGGGGCATTGTGGCCTACATGGCCTCGCGGGGTTTTTGGCGTCAGGCGTTCAACGCCTTTTGGCCGCTGATCGCCGCCCAGCAGGGCCACAGCGAGGGCTTCATCGGTGCGGTGCTCACCGTGTACTTCCTTGGGGAAAGCCTCCTCCAGATGCCGGCCGGGCTGGTGGCCGACCGGTGGGCCCGCCGCACCCAGATCGTGGTGGGTGGCGTTCTGGCGGCGTCCCCCCTGTTTCTTGTGCCCTGGATCCGCTCTCCTGGGTGG
>CAKZKH010000016.1 GCA_937122485.1 uncultured bacterium
CTTTTGCTTGTCGTTTACCCGGACAGGGAGGTTCTCCTTGAGCTCGCAGTCCCCCCGGTGACTGGGGCCCGGGGCGAGGTTGTGCCGGAGACGTACCCTGCGGGTTTCACGTTCCTCAACGCCTACCCTCCACTTAACTCAGGCAGCAAAGTCTGGGCACCGGGTGACCTTGCTCCCAATGCCGTGGTGAGCATCACCATAACTGGCGTTGTTGTTGAGCAAGCTGGCTGTGCAGGAACAATACAAAACGCGGCGTTGGTGCGGTCTGATACGCCTGACCCAGCAGTGTCCAACAACGAAGTCTATGTTGACACAGCAGTGCAGTACACTGCGGACTTCACAATTGAAAAGTCGGTGGACAACCTTGAGCCACTGTTGGGAGAAACGGTGACCTACACCTACACGTTCACAAACACCGGAAACGTAGCCCTCACGGACATCTTGGTTATCGATAGCGAGCTTGGTCCGGTGGCGATGAGTTCAACCATGGCTGGTCCGGGCGAGGTGGTCACGGGTACCCTGACCCTAACCATAACTAACGTCTGTCCAATCACCAACTACGCTACAGCCTTGGCCAAGGACGTTTGTGGAAAAGCAGTCGGTCCCAAGACCTCCAACCCGGTGACCATTACCCCGCTCTACAGCGCTTCCCTTGCGGTCACCAACACCGCGGATCGGAGCTCCGCACGGGTAGGGGAGACCATCAACTACACCATCGTTGTCGCCAACACCGGCGACATACACCTTGCCGACGTCAACGTCACCGATGACCTCACCGGCTTTTCCGCGATAATCCCTACCCTCTCGATTGGCGAATCCCGCACCTTAACGACCTCTTACACCGTCACCGCTGCGAATGCAGGCGCCCTGATCGTCAACACAGCCAAAGCTCAGGGCACGGACCCCTGCGGTCGCCTGGTCGGACCTGTCTCGGCCACGTGGAGTTGCGCCTGGCTGAACTCTGCCCCGACGGCGGGAATGCAAGCTCTCTTCACTTGCAAGAACACGGCCCTTACCTTTGCATTGGTCGACTGGGACCCTGATGTCGATCCGGCCAACCCCGGCCGGCATCCCCTTGAATTCGGAATCTTGGGCGCACCAGCCCACGGCTCGCTCAGTGGTGTTCTGGCCAACGTCACCTACTCCGAGCCGAACCTGGGCCTGGTAACCGTCACCTACACGCCGGCGCCGGACTTCGTGGGAACGGACCGCCTGACGTTTGAAGTCCTGGATCCCACAGGGGCCTCCAGCGTTGGGATTGTGGCCATTGCGGTCCAGCTTTGTGAAGAGGAAGTCGCCGGTGGAGGAGGGGCTAGGGTCCCGTGGTTGATGATCAACGAGATCGCTTGGAAAGGGACCCAAGCCAGCTCGGTCCACGAGTGGATCGAACTTTACAACCCCACGGAGGAGGCCGTCGACCTCACCGGCTGGACCCTGCGCTGGAGGCTGCTTGAGCCCACTACAGCCCAAGAGGCGGAGTGGAAGGTGGTGCGGCTTGAGGGAACGATCGCCCCTTACACCACCTATCTCCTTGAGCGGGGAAGCGACGCCGCTGTGGGTGGTATCCCCGCTGGCCTCATCTACCACCTGGCCCTCGACGACCGGGGCGAGGTGATGGAGCTCCTTGATCCCACGGGCAAGGTGGTGGACACGGCCAACGCCTTCC
>CAKZKH010000017.1 GCA_937122485.1 uncultured bacterium
GGGCTCATAGCGGCCCCGGGGGTCAATCCCGTGTCGGTCACTGCGGACTTCACCTTGCGGGCGATGGACTCCTCGGGCTCCATAAGGGCGATGTAGTGCTCTGGGCCGGCCGACTTGCTCATCTTGCGGTTGGGATCAGCCAGGGACATGATGCGAGCCGCCTTGCCCAGGATGGGCTGAGGTTCGGGGAAAAACGGCCCGTACTTGAAGTTGAACCGGCGGGCGATGTCCCGGGAAAGCTCCAGATGTTGAACCTGGTCCTCTCCCACCGGCACGTGGTCCGCCCGGTACAGGAGGATGTCCGCTGCCTGCAGGACTGGGTAGTAGAACAACCCCCCGTTCACGAACTCCTGCTCCGCGGCCTTCTGCTTGAACTGGGTCATCCGGGTCAGGTCCCCATAAGACGTGACGCACCCTAGGATCCAGCAGAGTTCGGTGTGCTCCGGCACATCCGACTGCACGAACAGGATGGACTTCTTGGGGTCGATCCCGCAGGCCAACAGGTCCAAGGCCAGCTCCAGGCGCGCTCGGCGGAGATCGGCCGGCTGGGTGGCTTCGTTCGTCAGGGCGTGGTAATCCACAATGCAGTAGATGCACTCGTGGCCCTGCTCCTGAAGATGCACCCACTGCTGGATGGCCCCAAAGTAGTTGCCCAGGTGGAGCTCCCCTTGGCCCGTGGGCTGGATTCCCGAGAAGATGCGCATAGGTTCCTCCTGGCAAGTCTAGACCAAGGCCAGCCCTTGGCTCAAACCCTAGCGCACCTCCACCCAGATGGGGTTGGTGAACGCCTGCTCCCCGTCCGAGGCAAATGCCCGCAACGCGTACCACGAGTTCCTCTCCGGTTTGTCCACAAACTGGACGCTCGCCTGGGTCTCGGTGGTGAAGGTGAACTCCTTGACGACCTGGCCGTTGCGGATGACTTGGAGGGACTTCAGGGTCCGGGGAGCTTCCCGCGGAAACAGGAGGAGTTCGGCTTCCAAGGTGACGGTTTGACCGGGGGCGATGGCCACGGTGTCTCCCGGCCGGGCCGTGCCGCCCTGGGCGGTGAAGTTCACCAAGGGACCGTAGGTCAAGAACGCACGTCCCTTCCCCAACGCCTCCAGCCAGGCTTCCGGGGTGAGCGGGCCTTCCACGTACACGTAGGTCCGGGGCCAGCCGTAGATGTCGGTTTGCTCCTTCCAATCGTGGTCATCGCTTGTGGCGACGGCCACGTACTTCTTCCCCTCGTTCCAAAACTGTAGCAAAGTGGCCAAGGTCTTGGCATCGTCCTCCCCGAACTTGCCGTTCATGACCTCCACAAGATCGAAGTTGGGATCGAAATAGGGTTTACCCAAGGCATCGAAGTAGGGGTAGCTGGAGTGAGGGTGGTTGGCCATGATGAGCTTGGCGCCATGCTTGCGGGCGTGGTCGAATGTGGGTGTGGGCTTGGCCACGCCCAGCATGACCATGGGGGGGATGTCCGGGGTGTAGTTCGTGAGAGGGAAAGCGTTCCAGTGCCAGCGGATGGCGGTGATTTCCATGCCCAACACCACGGGGAAGCCCCGGCCGGCGGCCGTTTCGGCAAACACGGGGTGGGCATGGGTGTTGTTGTGATCGGTGAGGAAACCGAGGTCGAGGTCGGCCGCCATGAGCACGGCCACCAGCTCCTGGGGAGGGGTGACGCCGTCCTCGCTGGCGTTGCTGTGCGCGTGGGGATCAGCGCAGTAGTAACCCCAGGCCTTGGGGGAAAAGCCCTGGGATAGCGCGACTTCCAGTTCGCGGCGCGCCCCCGATTGGACCTCGATCTGGACAATGTGGGCAGGACGGTGGAAACCTGCTCCCCGATCCACCACCAAGGTGTAGGTTCCAGCAGGTAGGGTCATGCGCACCCGGCCCGGCTCCCGGACGGAGTTGTAAGCAATCTCGATGACCTTCTCCCCCTGGCGCACCAGGACTTTGGCGTCCACAGGAACTCCGCCCAGGGTCACCCGAACCTCTACCTCACCCGTTCCCTGGGGGAAGGTGGGCCACGCCAGGGCCAAAACCAGCAGAGCTACGCGGACCAACAGTCTGTTCATCCTCACCACCCCGTTATTCCCGAGTGTACGGTGTGCCCAGCGCTTTGGGGAACCGGACCCGCCCGATCAGTCCCGTGACCACAAACAAGGTCACCCCGTAGGGGATCATGTACACGAAGTACGCGTAGCGGACCAAACCAGGTAGGTTGCTCATCCAAGTGGCCAGCGAATCGAAGAAGCCGAACAGGAACCCGCCCAAGAGGACGAGGAGGGGGTTAAGGCCGCTGAACACCACGGTGGCCAGGGCGATGAAGCCTCGCCCGGCCGAAACTTCCTTGGTTACCGAACCAATCCAGGAAATGCTGATGTAGGCTCCAGCCAGGCCCGCCAGGGCTGCGCCAAAGGTCGTGGCCAGAAGGCGCACCACGTTCACGGAAATACCCGCCACATCCGCGGCCTCGGGGTTCTCCCCCACAGCTTTCAAAATCAGCCCCGCTTTGGTGCGGTGGAGAAACAAGAACGCCAGGCAGGGCAGGACCAGGGCCAGAAACACCAACGGGGAAAGACCTCCCGCGGCAGTACGGATGAGGGGGAGGCGCCCTTCAGGAACCACCGGGCGGAACCCCGGAGCCCCCAGCATGATCAGTCCAAAGGCCACAAAACCCAAGGCAAACAGGTTGATCCCGATCCCAGCGATCATTTGATTCCCCTTGCCGTAGGTGGAGATGAGGGCAAACACCACGCCGATCACCGCCCCCACCGCCAGCCCTGCGGCCAAACCCCACCACGGCCCCCACACGTTGGCCACCAACGTCCCCACGAAGGCGTTGATGAGGAGGATCCCCTCCAAACCGATGTTGAAAAGCCCAGCGGTTTCCCCGATGACCTCCCCCACCGCCGTGAGGGTGATGGGGACCATGGCATGAAGGGCGGACAACAACAGGAGCACGTAGTTGCCCATCCTAGGCACCTCCCACAGGGGCCCGGCGGAGCCGGAAAACCCGGAACAAGCGGAACACCCGCACCAGCTCGGGGACCGCCATGGCCAGGATGATGACCCCGGAAACGATCCGCACCATCTCCAGGGGAACGCCCACACCTTGCATGGCCCGGCCTCCGGCGGATAGACCCCCGAAGAAGATCGCGGAGAACAGGATTCCCAAGGGGTGAACGCGGCCCACCATGGCCACCGCCATTCCATCAAAGCCTTTGCCCATGGTGTACCCAAGCCCTGTCACCTCGGCGTAGGTGGGAGGTACCCCCATGACGATCACCGCCCCGGCCAGGCCTGCAGCCATCCCCCCCAGGACAAAGCTCAGGGCGAGGGTGCGCTTGGCGCTGATGCCCCCGTAGCGGGCTGCGGTGGGACTGAGGCCCGCCGCTCGGACCTCGTACCCCGTCACGGTGTGCCAGAGCAGGAAGTAGATGAGGAGCGCAAATCCCACCGCCACGTAGATGGAGGCGGTCAGATCCGTCCCGGGGATGAGGATGGGAAACCGGGCTGTTCGGGGAATGCTCACGGTCTTCTCAGCCCGGCGGGGGTCCACCAGCACATTGGCAATGAGGTAGAAGCACATCCACCGAGAGATCCAGTTGAACATGATCGTGGAGATGACTTCGTGGACACCGCGGGTGATCTTGAGGAGGGCGGGACCCAGGCTCCACACAGCTCCGGCCAGGGCGGCGAACACCAGGCCGGTCAGGTGGTGCCAGCCGGTGGTCATCTTGAGGTAGGCGATGGTGATGGCGGCCATCGCCCCCACATACACCTGACCCTCGGCCCCAATGTTGAACATCCCCGCGCGCACCGAAATGGCAAAGGTCAAGGCGGTGAGGATGAGAGGAACCGCGTAGGCCAAAGACTCAGCCCAGCCGTAGGCGTCCCCAAACGCCCCCACAAACAGGGCCTGATAGGCCCTGAGAGGGCTGTGCCCCCAAATCCACATGATGAGTGCTCCCACCCCCAGCCCCACCAGTCCCGCCAAAAGGGACTCCACGATGGGCCTGACCAGGCTGCGCGCACGGGGGAGAAGTCTCTGTAGGGCTGCCTTCATAGCATGTCTCCTTTAGCGGGCAACGCCTCCCATGAGCAAACCGATTCGCTGGCGGTCGAACTCCCCAGGCGATCCCACGGCCATGAACTTCCCTCCGTACATCACCGCCACCCGGTCGGAAAGAGACAACACTTCGTCCAGATCCGCCGACACCAACAAGATCGCTCGTCCCCCCTCTTTCATCTGCACGAGGAGCTCCCGGATGTACTGCGCTGCTCCGATATCCAACCCCCGGGTGGGTTGGGAGGCGATGATCACCGCCGGGTCCTTGGCCAATTCCCTCCCCACGATGAGCTTCTGTTGGTTGCCTCCGGACAAGCTTCGAGCTGGGGCCATGGTTCCGCTGGCCTGAATCCCAAACTGGCCGATCAAGCTCCGCACATGGCGCTGGATCCGCCTCCACCGCAGAGCCCCCAGTGGCCCCCGGAACTCCTTCCACCGGTGCACCCCCAGGATCGCGTTTTCCGCCAGGGTGAAAGGCAAGACAAGTCCCAGCTTCCAACGGTCCTCAGGGATGTGGGCCACCCCCAGCCGGTAGATTTGGCGGGGATCCCGGTTGAGGATGTCTACGCCCCGGATGCTCGCCTGGCCCCCCTTGGCGCGGCGCAACCCTGTCAGGGCTTCCACCAGTTCGCTCTGGCCGTTGCCCTCTACCCCGGCGATCCCCAAAATCTCCCCTTCCCGCACCGCGAAGGACACACCCTGAACCGCCAGAGCTTGCACATCCCCAGGGACCGTAAGGTTCTGGACTTCCAAGACCACCGAACCATGACCGGCCTGGGGCTGCCCCCTTTCCGCCACCGTTTCCCCCACCTGCAGTTCCACAGCCGCCTTCCTGGGCGTTGCCTCTCCCACCATCAGCTGGGCCAGCTTCTCCGGGGAGGCTTGGGCCAAAGTCAATTCCCCCGCGAGTTTTCCCCGCCGCAGCACGGCGATGCGGTCGGCCAGGGCCAGCACTTCCTTCAGCTTGTGGGTGATGAGGATGATGCTTTTTCCTTGCTGGCGAAGGTGGGATAGGAAGCCAAACAGCTCGTCCACCTCCACGGGAGTGAGAACGGAAGTGGGCTCATCCAGGATGAGAAGTTGCACGTTCCGGGACAGCACCTTGAGGATTTCGACCCTCTGTTGTTCCCCCACAGCCAGCTTCTCCACCGGGACGTCAAGGGGCACCCGTAGCCCACTTTCGGCCATAAGTTTCTCCACCAGGCGACGGACCCTTTCGTAGCGCGGAGGGGAGCCCGCCCCCGGGTGAACCAAAGCCACGTTCTCCACGGCGGTCAGGGTCCCTACGAGGGCGAAGTGCTGGTGCACCATGCCGATGCCGAAGGCCAGGGCTTCCCGTGGGCTGGAGAAGCGGACGGGTCCCTGGGGCGAGACGACGCGACCCCGGGTGGGGGGAAGAAGTCCGGAGATGATCTTGGTGAGTGTTGTCTTCCCCGCGCCGTTCTCCCCCAACAGGCCCAAGATCTCCCCGGACCGCACTTCCAAATCCACGTCCAAGAGCGCGACCGTCCCGTCGGGGTAAACCTTGGTGATCTTCTCCGCCCTCAGGATCGCCGAGGGTGAGGGAGCGACGCGTGATGCCGAAGAAGCTGAACCCATTAGCCCTCTCCTTTGGGAGCGCGCAGGGGAAAAAGAGGGGAGGGCTGGCCCTCCCCTCCTTAGGTGTTAGGCGTGCAAGGTCTACCGGGTCAGGGGGTAGCGGGCTCGGATGGCCAGCATTTCCTCGCGGCTGTCGGCGGTAGGTACCTTGATGGTTCCCGCAAGGATCCCCTGCTCCAGCTCGTCCACAGCGGCCCAGATCCAAGCCGGCACGGTGCCGCGGTTGATGGCCCAGTTGGCGATGGTCTCGTCCCGCTCCTCCGGCTTGAGGGCGCCAGCGGCAATGCCGAACTCGATGAACTCCAAGAGGTCCTCGTACTTGCTGATGCCCACGCCCTTCTCGGCCAGACCAAGGCTGACCACGCCCCCGGCGAACGTTCCCTTGACCACGGCTTCCACGGCCCTGTAGCAGCCGATGTCCACGCGCTTCATTCCGCTGGCGAGGCCGTGCATCCCTTTGCCCATCCAGTCCTGGTTGGCGTCCACACCGAAGTAGTAGGGCGGGCCGCTCTTGGTGCCCCGGGCCTTGTGCCACTCCGTGATGGCCTCCAGGTCCCCGATCCCCAACGGTCCAGCTACGTTGTACACGGCCACGGCCCCTTGAGCGAGCTGGGCCTCGGTGGCCGTCTTTCCCTTGGCGATGTCGCTGAACGTGCCGGTGTACACATAGAGGAGACCCACGTTGGGCTTGGTCGCCAGACCCAACTTCTGCTTGTACTTCTCCAACCCCCAGTCGATCCCGAAGCGATAGCCGGCTTCGAAGTGGTACAGCACAGGGATTTCAATCCCCAACACTACCCCTACATACGGGTAGTTGTAGTGGGCGGCCAGCATTCCTCCCAGGGCGCCCACCAGGGCGGACATCTCGTTTTCCCGGAACACGATACTCATCACGTTGGGGGCATCGACCACCGAGTCGATGATGGCGAACTTCTGGCGGGGGAACTCCCCGGCCACTTGGGTGAGGGCGTCCCCGAGGAGGAACCCCACGCAGATGATGAGGTCGTATTCCCCGGTCCGGGCCAGACGACGGAGGTTGGGAAGGTAGTCCTCCGGGGTAGCGTTCTGGACTTCCACCATCTGAAGTTTGAAGTCCTTCGCGGCCTGGTCGGTCCCCTTGAAGCCCATGTCGTTGAACGAGAGGTCCCCCCGGCCCCCCACGTCCAGCACCACAGCCACCTTGCCCTTCAGTGCCGTTTGGGCCAACGAGGGCAGGGCCAACAGCCCGATTGCCAGTACGGCCACAAGCCACTTGCGCGCCATCGCTCCCTCCTTGAAAGTTGCGAGGGCTTCATGCCCCCACGGGCTCAAGCTTAGCACCAGCTGCGGGAGTTCACAACTTGGGAAGGAGGGGGAGGGACGAGCGGTCCCTCCCCGAGGGCGAGGAGCAGGATGCCAGGAAGCGGCTTTCCCCCGAGCCTTGCCGATTCGAACGGCCGCCGTGCTGCCCAAGACAGGGCTTGGACCTCAGGGGCAGGAAACCCCCTTGGCGGGCACCCCGCCTCAGCTCGTGGGCTTGCTCCTCATCCAGGGTACACCAGCCCCCTCCAGAGGAAAAAGGACAATCTACAGAAAAAAATGGCCCCTTTGTCTTGGGCTGGGCGGACTACTCCGGGAGCTTGACGATTCGCCAATAGTCCCACACCGTGGCCAAAAGCTTGTCGAAGTCGTCCCGGGTCACGGGTTTGTTGAGGAACCCGGCTGCGCCCGAGTCGTAGGCCCGGGCGATGTCTTCCTCGCTCTTGCTTACGGTCAACACCACCACGGGGATCTTGCGGAGGACCTCGTCCTTCTTGATCTCGGCAAGCACGGTGAGCCCGGGTTTCCTGGGGAGCTTGAGGTCGAGCAAAATGAGGTTGGGCCGGGGAGCTTCCTCGTACTTGCCCTTGCGGAAAAGGAAGTCCAACGCCTCGGCCCCGTTCTTGACCCAGTGTAGCTCGTAGCGGGCACTTCCCTTCTCCACCGCGCGCACCGACCGCTCCACCAGTTCGTAGTCGTGGGGGTCGTCCTCCACGACGAGCACCACCATGCGCCGCTCAGTGGCCATCATGATCCACTCCTTTTCGGACCGGCACCTTGGGGATCGTGAACCAGAACGTGGTCCCTTGGCCAACTTCGGACTCGGCCCATATTTTGCCTCCGTGTTCCTCCACGATCCGGCGGCAGATGGCCAAACCAGCCCCTGTGCCCTCCGTCTCGGGATTCAGCTTCTCAAAGATCCCGAAGATAATCTCCAGACAGTCGGGTTCAATACCAGGACCGTTGTCCCGCACATACAGGAGGTATGAGTCCCCCCGGGATGGCTTCCATCCCACTTCGATGACCGGCAAGGCCTTGTCGTTGAACTTCACCGCGTTCTCGATGAGGTTTTGGAACACCTCCCCGAGGAGGCTGGTCATCCCCCAAACCTTGGGGAGGTCCGGGCTCACGGTGAGGTTCACGTTCTGCAAAACGGGGCCCAGATCCTCCCTCACCTCGGCCAGGAGCCGGCTCAGGTCCACCTGTTCAAATTTCCCGGGGTCCACCCGGATCTGGCAGAAGCGCAAAAGCTCATCGATGAGGACCTCCATCCGCTCCAGGCGGCCTTGGGCCTTTTCCAGGTCCGCCCGAACCTGCTCGGGGAGGTTCCCGTTCGTCTCCGCCAGGATCGTCTTGATGAACCCCAAAGCGGTCCGGGCGGGCTTACGCAGGTCGTGGGACACCACGTAGTTGAACTCCTTGAGTTTCTTGTTGACCTCGTCCAGTTGAGCCTTCTCTTTGCGCAAATCCTCTTCCAAGCGCTTGAGCTGGGTGATGTCCGCGTAGTAGTCAATCCGCCCGCCCCGATAGCGGGCGGTCTCAATGGGGATAGACCGGAACTGAATGACCCGTTCAGGGTGGTCGAGGCCCTTGGGGGTGCACACGATCTCCCCCTGAACAGGGGTCCCGGAACGAAAGGCCTGGCGGGTGAGGTTCAAGTACTCCTCGGGTTTGTGCAGGCGCTGGGCGATCCGCTCGCTCACCCGGTCGGAGGGAAATCCCACCAGATCCTCCCGGTGCAGGCGGAAAAACTCCTCCACGGCGCGGTTGGCCCACAAGACGCGGCGCTTCTCGTCCCAGAGGATGACCCCCAGGTCCAGGGTGTCGATGCCGTCCTCGATCAAGAAGCGGTAGCGGGCTTCCTGTTCCCGCAGCTTCTGCTCCAGGGCCTGGATCTCCGAGCGGTCTTGGGCTTCGAGCACGGCTACCTTCCCCAATACCCGCCGGGCCTGGATCTCCACGTTCACAACCCTCTTTCCCTCGGAAACAAACCGGAGGATCTCCCCCCGCACTTCTCCTCGCTCGAACACGGTCTTGAGCATGTCCTTGAACCGCTCGATGTCCTCGGGATGCACGTATTCCGAGATCTGAAGGGACTGGCGGCTTGCCCACCCCAGGCGCTCTTTGGATTGCCGGTTTCTTCGGCTCACGTTCCCCTTGTCGCTCACCACGTGAATGATGTTGAGGGAGTTCTCAAAGAACTCCTGTCCGTAGCACTCCTCCAGGCGCTCCTTGAGCTTTTCCTGCTGGACTTTCTTTTCCCAGACAAAGCTTCCCCCGCGGCCGAGGAGCGCCACGCCCCCCAGGAGGAGGGCCCCCACGCCCCACAGGGCCGGGCGCACGTCCGTGAGGCTCGGCCAGATCAGCCCTGGGGCCAGCAAGGCCAGGCCCAAGAGAAATCCAGCCACAGCCCCTCCGGTTCCCAGAAGCACGGCGGTGGTCCCCACGGGCAGGGCGGTGGCCAAGAGGACAAGGGCCAAAGGCCGGGTGCTTCCCCAGCCCAGCCCCACCGTTCCCCACAGGGCCGCTCCTGTGCCGGCAAACAACGCGGCACACACCCCGACAAGCTTGATGTGCCTCCTGTTCCCCCGAGCCATCGCCTGGAATATGCCCGGCTTCCCAGCCCGGGCCAAGGACAGAGGTCACCCCCGCAGTTCCTGGGGGGTCTAGATGATCACCGTCTCGTCGAGGGAGACGGCGAACGGTTCGATCAGCCGGCGGATGTAGTCCTCCTTGAGGACCACGATCCGGCGGTTGTTGATGGAGATGATGCCGCGAGACTCCAGTTCTCCCAAGGTTCGGATGGCCGTTTTCGACGAAACCCCAGCCATTTCCGCCAGCTCCGACCGGGAAAGTTCGAGCCCGAGGCGGTCCAAGGCCATGATGAGCCGGGCCAGACGTTCCTTGGACGAGGCGTACGAGCGCTCGGCCAACTTGTTCTGGAAGGCCTTGAGCTCCTGGGAGATGTACTCAAAGAACCGGAAGATGACCTTGGGATGATGTTCCAAAAAGTAGAAGAAGTCCCCGCGTTCCACGAACCCCACCACCGAGGCCACCAACGTCTTGGCGTACGCGTTGTGGAGGCCCTTGTCGAACAGGGTGGTCTCCCCCACCATGCCCCCCGGGCCCACGATCTTGAGGATCTGGGATTTTCCTTGGGAGCTGCGCTTCACGAGCTTCACGGCTCCAGAGAACACCAAATAGAAGCCGAAGGCCGGTGCGCCCTCCATAAACAGCAGCTCCTCCTCTCCGTAGCTGATTCGGCGCGTCACGGCCTCAAGCTTTTTGAGGTCCTCAGGTTTGAGGTCCGCAAACACCCGGAAATCTTTGAGCTCAACCATCCCCTCACCCAGGTCCCCAGTGTACCGGGCGGACCGTGGGGACGTCAAATCTTGACGCGGTGCGAACGCCCCATAGAATTGGCCCCACCGCCGGGGTGGCGGAATTGGCAGACGCGCTGGACTCAGGATCCAGTGGGGTATCCACTCCCTGTGTGGGTTCAAGTCCCACCCCCGGCAGAGCTGCTTTCCGTGTGATGCCGCCCCGGTCCCAAAAGCAGGTGGTGTCCATTTCCCGGCGCACCGATGTGCCTTGGTGGTACCCGGACTGGCTCTTTCAGGCAGTGAACAAGCGGCAGGTGTGGGTGGGGGGACCCCGCCGGGCTGCAAGGCCTGTGGACCTGTCCCCCGAGCGGGTCCACACCCTTGTCCTGTGGTCCAAGAACTTCGCTCCTTTGCTGGCCCACGCCAAACTGGTGCAAGCCCTGAGCAAGTACGACCAGGTGGTCTGCCAGTGCACGATCACCGGATTAGGGGGGACGAGGGTGGAGCCCAAAGTTCCCCCGATCCAGGAGGTGGTCTGTCAGCTCCCGCGGCTGGTGGAACTGTGCCAGGATCCCCAACGGGTGCTTGTGAGGTTCGATCCAATCGTGTACTGGAGGGAAGGCGGCGCGGCCCACACCAACGTGGGTTTGGCCGACGAGGTGTTCAAGGCCTGTCGCCGGGCCTCGGTCGGCCAAGTGAGGGTCAGCTTCGCCACCCTGTACCCCAAGGTGCGGCGTCGGTGGGCCGACTGCCGCCTCCCCGCAGGGGAAGAGCGGTGGGAGGCTGCCCGGTCCCTCAAGGATCTCGCTTCCACCCACGGGCTTGAGCTTCGCTCCTGCGCCGATCCCGTGTGGGAAGAGTTGGGCGTGCCCCGGGCGGGCTGCATCGACGGGGCCCTCCTGACCCGGCTTCACCCCCATGGGGAAAAGGCCAGCACCGCCAAGGACCCTGGTCAGCGGCAGAGCTGCCGTTGCACGAAGAGCGTGGACATAGGAAGCTACGCCATGGTTTGCCGCAGCGGCTGCTTGTACTGCTACGCCAACCCGGGTGCTGTGAGGCCTCATGGACCTCAATGAACGGCCGGTGCACGAGCTTCTGGAGCTCCTCGCCCAGGGGGCCATCCGCTTGGAGGAGGTCCTGGCGGACTTGGAGGCGGCGATCAGGGCGAGGGACCAGGAGGTTCACGCCTACCTCGCCCTGGCCGAGCAAGAAGAACTCCTTAGGGATGCATACGCCAAGAGCCAAACCCTGTTGCGGGGGTTGCCCATCGCGGTGAAGGGGAACATCTGCACCCTTGAGTTCCCAACGACCTGTGGGTCAAGACTGCTGGAACAGTATCGCTCCCCCTACGAAGCCACAGCGGTCCGGCGGTGGAAAGAAGCCGGGGGGACGGTTGGGGGGATCACCAATCTCGACGAGTTTGCTATGGGTTCGTCAACCGAGCACTCCGCGTTTGGGCCTACCCGGAACCCTTGGGATCTGGGACGGGTCCCAGGGGGTTCATCGGGCGGCTCGGCGGCGGCTGTAGCGGCGGGAACAGCTTTGGCTGCCCTGGGGAGCGACACGGGGGGATCGGTACGCCAACCGGCAGCTCTGTGCGGGGTGGTGGGGTTGCGGCCCACCTACGGCCTTGTTTCTCGATTTGGGCTGGTTTCCTTTGCCTCGTCGTTGGACATCATCGGGACCCTGACCCGGGATGTCCGGGATGCAGCTTTGCTCCTCTCCATCATCGCCGGGGGGGACCCCCAAGACTCCACCAGCCTCCCTGTTCCCGTCCAGGACTACACGAGCCAGCTCCGCCCCGACATCCGCGGTCTTACCGTGGGGGTCCCCAAGGAATACGTTCCAGGGCAGCTGGGGGCCGAGGCCTTAGCCCTTGTGGACCGGTGGAAAGCGGTTGTGGAGGAGCTGGGGGGGCGGGTGGAGGAGATCACCCTGCCTCTGACGGAGTACGCCCTCCCGACCTATTACTTGGTGGCGTCGGCCGAGGCCTCGGCGAACCTTGCCCGGTACGATGGGGTCCGGTACACCCTGCGCGGCGTGGGCCGGGGAGCGGCGGAGATGATCGCGGCCAGCCGGACTCTGGGCTTTGGGCCCGAGGTCAAGAGGCGGATCATGTTGGGCACCTATGCCCTGTCGGCGGGATTCTTCGCTCGGTACTACGGCAAGGCCCAAAAGGTGAGAACGCTCATCGCCCAAGAGTTCACCCAAGCATTCACTCGGGTGGACTTCATCCTGGGTGCCACTGCGCCGTCCCCGGCTTTCCGGGTGGGGGAGAAGGTGGACCCCCTGGCCATGTACCTCTCGGACATCTTCACCCTTCCTTCCGCTCTGGCGGCCTTGCCCGCGGTTTCCATCCCTGGGGGCAAGGTGGGGGGTCTGCCGTTTGGTCTTCAGTTGATTGGGCCGCGACTTTCGGAAGCCCGGCTTCTTTCCTGGGCCCTGGCCCTGGAGGAAGCGTTGAGCTGAGGTTCAGCCGGTGAGGCCAGGTAGGGCGGCCAATGCGCCCAGCAACGCGAATCCCCCTCCCACAAGCCACAGGCGCACCACCACCTTGGGCTCCGGCCAGTGGGGACTGGGGAAGTCGTGAGTCCAAGGGACCGAACCCTGCTCAAGGTGGTGGTGCAAGGGAGCCATCTTGAACACCCGCCTTTGGCGCAGCTTGTAGCTCCCCACCTGGATCATCACCGACAGGGCCTCGACCACGAACACCCCCCCCACAAGCGGCAGAAGGAAAATGCCGCCGCTGGCCATAGCCAGCCCGAACAACAGCCCGCCCAGGCCCATCGATCCCACGTTCCCCAAAATCACGGAGGCCGGGTGAGCATTGGCCCAAAGAAACCCCAGGGTGGCCCCTGCGGCCACCAGGGCGAGCCCGCCGAGGGAAGAGCGGATCAACACGGGCAGAAGGCCCAGCACGGCAATAACCCAGCTTCCTGAGGCCAGCCCATCCAGCCCGTCGGTCAAGTTGACGGCGTTGACCGTCCCCACAAACCCCACCACCACCAAAGGGATCCAACCCCAGGAAGGGATGGAGCCCAAGGGGAG
>CAKZKH010000018.1 GCA_937122485.1 uncultured bacterium
GAAAAAGTACTGCAGGGCCATCAACCCCAACGCAATCCCCACAAAGCGGAAAAGGAGGGTGTAGACTTGCACGAGCTTCATTGTGGCCTCACCTCCGGACAATCCATGTGGTCCTGCCCCCTCGCATCCTTGCCCAAATTCTCCGTCCTGCGCCCTTTTTGGGCAATCTAGCCGCAATGCTAAATCGTGGTCGCGCAGCCCCGCTTCCCCAGGATCGGAGCAGGCCTTCGTGGCGCGCATTTGCAGAAAGAAGGAGAAAGCGCGCCAAGTCCAGCAAAGGGTCAAGGGGCGCGAGCTGGGCCGGGGTCGCTGGGCCCTGCCCATTTGGCCAGGGCGGTGAGCAGGGCCTGCATGAACGCAGGGAGGTCGCTGGGAACGCGGGAGGTGATGAGGTTACCGTCCACCACCACAGGCTCGTCCACCCAGGTCGCACCCGCGTTTTCCAGGTCGTCGCGGATGGCGGCGACGCTGGTGACCTTCTTGCCCCTGACCACCCGGGCTGAGCACAGCATCCAGCCCCCGTGGCAGATGGCGGCCACGGGCTTGCCGGCTTGGGCCATCTCCCTCACAAAGGCCACAAGTTCAGGACTCCGCCGCATATAGTCCGGGGCGTAGCCCCCGGGGATGACCACGGCGTCGAAATCCTTGGCCCGGACCTCCTTGACCCCCAGTTCCGCTTGGGCTGGGTACCCCAATTTGCTCTCGTAGGCCTTGGCTTCGGGTCCTACGGCCACCACCGTAGCCCCCTCTTCCTTCAGCCGCAGATAGGGGTACCAAAACTCCAGTTCCTGGTACATGTCCGCCACCAGCACCGCCACTTTCTTGCCTTTTCCTTTCATGCGCTCTCCTCTCCTTTACTCTCTGGGGCGAATCCACACTCGGGTGGGGTCCAGACGGGCCTTGCCTGAGGCAGCCCGGCGCAGGCGGTCCATCATGGCCACCCCGAGACCTGTTTCCGGGACGGGCTCGGCCACGATGGCCTCCAGCCCCTCTTGGTCGAGAACGCGCAGTGCCGTGAAGAAGTTGGCCGCGGCCGTGATGAGGTCCCCTTGGGGTGAAAGCACTTCCACCCGGGCAAAGCCCTCCCAGCGGTCGCGGAAGGCCAACAGGCCGCACCTTCGCCGGTCCAAGGCTTGCTCGCTTCCTTCCGACGTTCCTGGGGTCAACAAGAAAAGGGGGGTGGAGGGCATGTAGTGGCGGGGAAGGGTTCCCGGGGAGGCCGAGGGCCCGACCCGGGCCTCGACCCTCAGGTTGGGAACCAATTCCCGCAGGGCCTCGAGGGGCGTTCCCCCCGGCCGCAGCACCACCGGCGGGTCCTCCACCAACGAGACCACGGTGGACTCGATGCCCACCGGCGTGGGGCCGCTGGCGATCACCGCGTCGATTCGTCCTCCCAGTTGCTCCAGCACCGCCGCGTGGTGGGTGGGGGAGAGCCGGCCGAACCGGTTGGCACTGGGAGCAGCCATCGGGCATCCCGCACGGCGGAGGAGGTCGAGGGCCACAGGGTGGCTGGGCATCCGCACGGCCACCGTGGGTAGTCCGGCGGTGACCAGGTCCGGCACCCCCGGCTTGCGAGGAAGCACCAGGGTGAGCGGACCGGGCCAGAACCGCTTCATGAGTTTGTGAGCCAGCCTGGGCACTCGGGCCCAGAGGCCCCGCGCTTCCTTGGGCGAGGCCACGTGGAGGATCACGGGATCGAAGGTGGGTCGTCCCTTGACCTCGAACAATTTGGCCACGGCCTCGGCCCACAGCCCACATGCCCCCAGCCCGTACACCGTCTCCGTGGGGAAGGCCACGAGGCCGCCGCTCTTCACAATCCGGGCGGCCCGACTCAGGCCGGCCTCGTCCGGGGACAAAACTTCCGTTTCCACGGCTTGATCCTACCGCAGGTGAGCAAAAGCGGTCTATAATGGCGGCGATGGGTGCGGATCTCATTTTCTACGGCGGTCCGGTGTGGGGTGGGTCGGGAGCGGATGCGGTGGCGGTGCGGTGTGGGAGGATCGCCGCGGTGGGGCCTTCCCCGGAGGTCCTCCGCTTGCGGGGCCCGGAAACCCGCATGGTGGCCCTCAACGGACGGGCTCTTCTTCCTGGCTTTTTCGACGCCCACGTTCACTTCTTGCGCATCGGTTTGGAACGCACGTTCTACGTGGACCTGAGCCTGGCTCGTTCCTTGGCCGAAGCCCTGGATCTCCTGCACCAGGCGGCGGAAAACCGCCCTGGGGCTTGGGTGGTGGGCCGAGGTTGGGACGAATCCCGGTGGCGCGAGCGCCGGTACTTGGAGCGGGCCGACCTGGACAGGGCAGTTCCCCATCAACCCTGTTGCACCGTGCGCGTCGACGGGCATCTGGTGGCCTGCAACACCCTCGCCCTGGCCCGCTGCACCCGTCCCGAAGGGGAGTTTGTGGATCGGGACCTGGGGCACCTCCGGGAGGACGCCGCTTGGGAACTGATGTCCACCGTCAAGCCCGATGAGGAGACCCTGGTGGAAGGCCTGGCCGAGGCCTCGCGGTTTGCAGCTTCTCACGGGGTAACCGCCGTGGCCGACATGGCGTCCGATGACCTTCCTCTCTATCTCCGGGCTGTCCGGAGGGGGGCCCTCAAGACCCGTGTCTTCTTGTACCTGCCCTTCGAGCAGGTCGAGGCCTGGGCCGAGCTGGGGTTGGTCCGGGGATTCGGCTCACCCTTGGTTCGGGTGCAAGGGGTGAAGTTGTTCGTGGACGGTTCGATTGGCGCCCGCACGGCCGCGGTGAGGGAACCTTATGCCGGGACCGGAGGTCGAGGCACGCTTCTTCTGGAAAGGAACGAGCTGGCTCGGCGCTGGCGGCGGATCGCCGAGGCGGAGGCCCAGGCCGCCATCCACGCCATTGGGGACCAAGCCCTGGAAGAGGTCTTGGCTGCTGCCCGCATGGCCCGCATTGGCGTGCACGAACGGCACCGCATCGAGCACCTCGAGCTGGCCAGCGAGCCTCAACTGGACGCCATGGATGCCTTGGGCCTTGTGGCTTCGATGCAGCCCAACTTCGTGGCCAACTGGTCCGGGCCAGGGAAGATGTACGAGGACCGCTTGGGTCCTGAACGCGATGCCCGCATCGACCCCCACGCCTGGGTGGTGGCCCGCCACATTCCCCTGGCGTTTGGCTCGGACGGGATGCCGTTTGGGCCCCACTTGGGCATCGGGGCCGTGCTCCATCCTCCTCATCCTGTCCAAAAGCTCGACCTTGAACAGGCAATCCAGGCCTACACCGAGGGAGCAGCGTTCGCCGCTTTCGCCGAAGCTGAGCTGGGGAGAATTGCCCCGGACCTCCGCGCCGATCTTGTCGTGGTCAGTGGAGATCCCCGCGCCACGCCCTGGGACAAAATCGGCGTGGAAGCCACCTACCTCGGGGGGGAGCTCATCTACAGCCGGTAAAGATGCCCGAGCTTCCCGAAGTGGAGTGCATCGTCCTCTGGTTGCGGCCCAAGGTGGTGGGACGAACCCTAAGCCGCGTGGAAGTCCCGGACCCTATGCTTGCCCGTTCCGTTGAGGTCTTGCCCCTCCCGGCCAAGGTCCTGGACCTGTTCCGGCTGGGCAAGCACGTTGTGTTTCACCTGGACCAGGGGTTCTTGGTGGTGCACCTCCGCATGTCGGGGACCCTGCTTTGGGGGAGGGTGGGGCGTCCGGCCCACACGCGCTGCATCTTCTACTT
>CAKZKH010000019.1 GCA_937122485.1 uncultured bacterium
GGAGCTAGGCCCGCGGCCAACGCCCCTTTGGCTGCATCCACCACAAGCACGAGGACACCCACTTTCCAGCCCAGCACCCGCCCGGCGTTGGTGGCCCCCACGTTCCCCGACCCGTGGCGGCGAATGTCCACGCCCTTTAGCCTTCCCGCCAGGTAAGCCGTGGGCAGTCCCCCGAGGAGGTATCCACCCACCCCAGCGCTCAAGAGAACCAACAAGCCCATCTTCGACCTTGGGGCGCATGGTACCCGGGCCGAGGCTGTGAACCCACCCCAGGGGCTTGGTGTAAATAGGCCGGAGGTGGTTGAGTTGACACGAAACCTCGCACTCGGAGCGCTGGTGCTCCTGGCGTTGACCGGTCTGGCCCAGACAGGGGTATCCCCTTTGGGCCTGGTTCCCCAGCCTGTTCCCGGCCTTTCGGCGGCGATCTGGACGGACAAACCCCAGTACGCGATCGGGGAGACAGCCCGGGTGCACTTCTATATCTCCCAGCCTGCTTACGTCTACATCTTCGACATCGAGCCCACCGGTCTGGTGCGCCTGATCTTCCCCAACCCCTATTCCCCCAACCCTTACAAGCCGGCGGGCACCCACACCCTGCCGGACAACGCGTCGTACCAGTACCGGGTGGCCCCGCCTGCAGGACAGGAAACGCTGCAGTTGGTGGCCTGCCTCCAGCCGCTTCCCGTGACCCTGGGGACAACGGCCGACCCGTACCCCCTGATGGGTCCAGACCCGAGTTCAGGGAAAGCCAAGGTCTTGGGGCTGGTGCCCCAGCCCGGCTGCGGTTGCTGTGTGACGGCCTGGACCACGTTCACGATCCTGTCGGGCCCCGTGGGCTACCCCCCGTGCCCCCCCTGCTGGGGATGGCAGCCCTGCCCTCCTTGTTGGGGGTACGGACTAATTCCTCCTTGCTCGGGTTGGTTCTGCAACCTCCAAGGCCAGTGTCAGTTCTTCTACGGGGAGTGCCCAGCCGGCCCGGGTTGGTGTTGGTACCTGGGGCCGGACGGCAAGTGGCAATTCAAGATTCAGCTGTGCTTTGGGAACTGCCCCTAGCGAGAGCCCAGCCTCCTCAAGGGGGAGGGGATGCCCGACCCCTCCCCCTCCGCTAGGGGGACCCACCTCCTAACCCGGAGGAGCGGCCCGGGAGCCACCCCCCTCAGCAAAGCCCGGGCCGCTTCTTCCCCTTGGCCCGCCAAGAGCGGCGCCCCTTGGGTTAAACTCCGACCCGTGAAGGGAGGATCCCCTTGAGAAAGGTCCTGGCTTTGGGTTTGCTCCTTGGGGGCATGTTCGTCTCCACCGGTGCGGTGGAGCTCGTGTTCTTCTTCGACAAAGGCTGCATTCACTGCAGCCGGGTGGATGAGTTCCTGACCCAACTTCAGAAGTTCTACCGTGACTTAGAGATCCTGCGCTACGACGTGCAGGGCCAGGGCAACTGGGCTCTGCTGAGCAAGCTCCTGGCCGTGTACAAGGCGGAGTTGGGCCCCGTGCCCATGGTGTTCGTGGGCGAGGTGGCCATGATCGGGAGCACCTTCTACGGGCTGCAGCCCCAACCCGCTGAGGCCCGGACGAACCTCGTGCAAGAAAGGTGGCTGGAGGAGGCCATCCTTCGGGCCCAAGAAACCCAAGCCCCCTCCCCTCTCACCCGCCTTCCTCCCACCGCCACCGAAGCCCTCCTGTTTATCTCCCCAGGCGACTGCCCCGGCTGCCAACTCTTGCAGGACCTGTTGGCCCTGTACATGACCCAGTGGCCGAACCTCGGGCTCAAAAGCTACGTGCTGGGGGAAGGAGAAAGCCAGGCCCTACTGGAGAAGTTGAGCCGGCTGTACCGGGTTCCGGCCAAGGGGCCCGCCCTGTTCGTTGGTGAGGTCGCCGTGGCGGGCGATCGGCTGTACCCCAGCCGCGGTGGGGCTTTGGCGTTCCCCTCCCTGGAGGGCAATCGAGCGCTGGAGCAGGCCGTGGGGCAGGCGGTGGAAAGCAGGGCCGTCTCACCCTTGGAGAAGCTGCGGCTGCGGGAGAAGCTCACGATTGGCGCCGTGGTCGCCGGGGCGGCCCTGGACTCCATCAACCCCTGCGACTTCGCGGTGCTGGTTCTCCTTTTGGGCACGCTTCTTGTGATGGGCAAGCGCATGAAGGTGATCTGGGCGGGGTTGGCCTTCGCCGCCGGAATCTTCGTGGCCTACTTCGCCCTGGGCTTTGTGTTGTACTCCCTGTTGGGCCTCACCGTGGGGACCCGGGCTTTCCGCGAACCGTTCATCCTCGGGGTCTCGAGCCTGGCCATCCTCGTCGGCCTGTGGCAGATGAAGGATCTCCTCTGGTACGGCAAGTGGTTCTCCATTGAGGTCCCGGAGAGCTGGAAGCCCACGGTGAAGAAACTCACAGCCTCGGTGGTCTCTGTGCCGGGGGCGTTTGTGATTGGGCTTGTGGATTCGTTGTTCTTGGCCCCGTGCACTTCCGGGCCTTACATTGTGATCCTCACACTTCTTTCCCAGACCACGACCCGTTGGCAAGGGGCCGGTTTACTCTTGCTGTACAACTTCATCTTCATCCTCCCCATGGTGGCCATCACGTTCCTCGTGCACTTTGGAATGACCACAACTGCTCGAGCAGAGCGCTGGCGCCAGGCCAAACTGGGCAAGCTCCACTTCGCCACCGGGCTGGTGATGCTCCTGTTGGGCGTGGGAATGATCGTGGGGGTCCGGCTGGGCTGGCTATAGCTAGAACCGGGTGCCGAGGGCCAGGCGAAACGCGCCCTCTCCGGACCGCCAGTTCCCCTCAACAAATACAAACGGGGCGAGCCACAACGCCCCTCCCAACCCCACCTCAATGTCCGGCCCGCTCACCGCCCCCCAAACCTGGAATTGCGGGAAGAAGTGCACCTGCAACACGACGTGGACACGGACCCCGATGCCCGGGTGGAGCCGGAGGAGCAACCCCGGATGGACCGTCAACCAAGGGAGCACCGGCCAGCCCACCACCCATCCTCCATGGATCGAGAAAGTCCAACTGGGCACCTGAAACGCCACTTGAAAGGGGATGGCCAGCTTCAATGCCTCGGCTCCACCCAAGCCATACTTGCCGAAGAGCCCGATGTCCCCGAACGCAGCAGCCAAGGGCCGTATCCCCAATTGAACACGGTCGGTGACGCCAATGTCCACCTGAAGCAGGCTCAACGGCTCCGGGGGAATGGAGAAGAACTCCACCTGAAACTGCCCTGACCTGAGGTTGTGCGCCGTGGGCCAGCCCGCCGCGCGAATCGGGGAAAACTCCGAAGCTTGCGACCCCACCGCGGGGAGCACAACAGCCAACACCAAACCCACGACCGTCCCCTTGCACATGGCCGCATCGTACCACAGGAGCGCCCCGGAAAGGACTCAAGGGCCAGGAGCGCTCCTCGCCCGAGAAACTTTCGCGGACCAAGCCCGGCTGCTCGTTCCGGCCCCAAACGTCCCGATTGCACCCTGCGGACCCCACGACACACCGTCGAGGTCCGGTCCGCCATCCCTGGCGGGGCTCAACGCCGGAACGAGGCGGGTGGCAAACCGAGCACGTTTTCCCCGAGGCCGGGCACGGATCGAGGGCGGCCTTTCGGCCAAACACCCAGCCCGGGAGGAGCTTTTCATCGCCGGTGTCAATCGAAGCAGGCGCCCGTTGATCCCGCTCACGAGTCCAAGGCCGGAGCCCTGCGCTGCGGCGACGCGTGATTGGGCCCCAGGCAGGAGAACAGGGTTCAAGCGAACCGGGGGGTGCAGATCACTCCACTGGCACGCGACGGGTTGTGGAGTCTCGCCTAGCGGGCGAGGACCCGGGCAAGGTTCACCAGCTCGGGGTCGAGGGTCTTCCTGTGGCGCACGACTTCCGCCAGGGGGGTGAAGGTCACCCGGCCCATCTGCCAGCCGGCCAGCACGCCGTGCTGACCCTGGGCGAGGGCGTCCACTGCCGCGGCTCCCAGCCGGGTGGCCAGGATGCGATCGAAGGCCCCTGGAGCTCCGCCTCGCTGCACGTGGCCAAGAATCGTCACCCGCAGGCCGAAGCCCAAGCGCTTCTCGTGCTGCTGGAAGTAGGCGGCCAAGCGCTGGGCGTTGTACTCTGCCCCCTCGGCCACGACGACGATGGCGTGGGGCTTGCCCCGCTCGTAGGCTGCGTGCAGCTCGGCCGCCAAAGCCTCGGGGTCGGTGGCCACCTCCGGCAGCACCACGGCTTCGGCCCCACCAGCCAGGGCGGCCATCAACGCCAGGTAGCCGCAGTCCCGGCCCATGACCTCCACCAAGAAGGCCCGGCTGTGGGCCGAGGCTGTGACCTTGAGGCGGTCGATGGCCTCCAACGCCACGTTGAGGGCCGTGTCCACACCAATGGTGGGCTCTGAACCGTAGAGGTCGTTGTCAATCGTGGAGGCCACCCCAACGACGGGAACGCCGGCCTGGAAAAGCTTGTGGGCGCCTTGCTGGGAACCGTTGCCCCCGATCACGACCAGCCCCTCCACCCCCTGGCGGCTGAGAACATCCAGCGCTTGACTCAGGCCTGCCTCGCTTTGGAACTCAGGGCAACGAGCGCTGCCCAGGATCGTTCCCCCAAGATGGAGGATGCCCCCCACGTCCCTGGGCCCCAAGGGCACAAACGCCCCCTCGAGCAGCCCCGCGTACCCCCGCCGGATGCCCCACACCTCCCACCCTCGGGCCACCGCCGACCGGACCGCGGCCCGCAGGGCCGCGTTCATCCCCGGAGCGTCGCCCCCACTGGTCAGTACGGCAATCCGTCGCATCCGACTCCCCACGTTCGCCGGATGTGGGCCGCCGCCAAAGCCCCGGTCACCGCGGCAAACACAATGCCCCGAGAGTGCCCGCAGGCATCCCCGGCCACATAAAAGCCGGGGAGCTCGGTCTGCATGCCCTCCCCCACCTTGTAGCGGGTGTCGTAGAACTTGATCTCCGGGGCATACAGCAGGGTCCCCTCGCTCGCCAGTCCGGGCATGATCCGATCCAACACCTCGATCGCCTCCACGAGGTCCACCACCACGCGGTGGGGCAGGGCCATGGACAAGTCACCCGGGGTGTAGGCTTCAAGCGTAGGTTGCACCGAGGCCCGCCGGATCCTCTCCCCAGTGGACCTCCGGCCCTGCTGGAGGTCCTTGAGCCGCTGGAGGATAGGCCGGCCACCCCCGATGGTGGTGGCCAGCTTGGCGATCGCCCTGCCGTACTCCGTGGTGTCCTCCACAGGGTCGGTGAGCTCGATGTGCACCAGCAGAGCAAAGTTGGTGTTGCCGGACTTCCGTTCGTTCTCGGCGTGGCCGTTCACGAGGACGAACTCCCCGTGGTCCTCCTGGACCACGAACCCCCGGGGATTGGTGCAAAACGTGCGCACCATGTCGTCGTAGGTGGGGGTTCGTACGCGCAGCTTGGCGTCGTACATGATCCGTTCGATCGGGTCGTAGATCTCGGCGGGGAACTCCACCCTCACCCCCACGTCCAGGGGACCGAACTCCGGGCCCACCCCCAGGCCGCGCGCTACCTCCCTCAACCAATACGCCCCCACCCTTCCAGGGGCGGCAATGACCCGGCGAGCCCGGAGGCTGCTCGTCCCAAGGTCAAGCACAAAGCAGTCCTCGCAGCGCTGGATGGCCTCGACCTTCGTGTTGAGCTGGAACTGGATCCCTTTG
>CAKZKH010000020.1 GCA_937122485.1 uncultured bacterium
CAGCCCAGGCCCTTCACTGGGGCCACGGGGCGCAGCACCCGCGCCTGCACGCCTAACCCGAAGTTGCCCAAGGTGAGCCCTCCGCCAGCGGCCAAACCTTCCACGCGGTACCGGAGGCCGGGCGCGATCTCCCCTGCGTCCAGGGCCAAGGCCTCCACCCTCCAACCCGGCCCGCTTGCGTCAATCGTGAGCACCTGCGCCGCGCCCAGCTGGGTTCCCGTGCCGGAACAAAGTTCGATGCCGCTGTTCCACCCCAAGCCCGCGGGGTTGGCCCACCCTACACAGGCCACCGCGCAAGGTCCCCACACGAAACCTCCCGCACCTCCCCCCAGATCAAACAGAATTCCTGTTCCCACGAACTGGGCTGCGACAGGAAACGCCCCAAGGACCACAACACCGAGCACAAGCCCGATCATCGTTGCACCACCAGCCGGACAACTTCCGACCGCCCCTTATCGGTCACCAATACAGCCAAGTACAGGCCACTGGCCACGGGTTGCCCTGCGGCCGTGGTCAAGGGCCAGCGGGCGTCCCCGGAGTCTCCGGACAAGGCGACCTTGTACAGAAGGCGGCCCAAAAGGTCGTACACCTGGAGTTCGGCCCGCCTTGTGCCGGCAGGCAGGCGGTAATGGAACCAGGCCTCGCGGCTTACGGGGTTTGCGGTGGCGAAGAGGAGGGGCACGGTCCCCGGGGAGGGTCCCTGCACGAGTTCCGCGGTGCGGGGGGCGTAGAGCTTGCCCATGCCCCAGGCGTTGTTGGGGACCACACCCACAAAGGCGTCGGCCCGAGCCCCTGCGGTCAGCACTTGTTGAACCTCTTGCCAAGTAAGGTGGGGCCAGCGGGAGAAGAGAAGGGCCACGACGCCGGCTACGTGCGGGGCGGCCATGCTCGTCCCCACAAGCATGGTGTGCTCTCCGTCGGGGAGGCTGAGCCATCCGGAGACCTGGGCCGCCCGGGACTTGGCCGAGGCAATCCAACCGCCCGGGGCGGTCAAATCCGGCTTGGTGCGCCCATCGCGCGTGGGGCCCTTGGAAGAGAACGTAGCCAAGGCTCCAACTTCCCCATCAGCTCTTTGAGGCCCTGTCACTGCGGTCCACTGCGTCTTGGTGATGTAGGCCCCCACGGTGATCACCCGGCGAGCATTCCCCGGCTCGGCAATGGTGGAGTTTGTGTCGCCCTCCACGAACCACCCCGAGGCCGGGCTCTCCACCCACCCGTCGACCCGCCCTCCCCCCACCACAGGGCTCAGGGTGATGGACCAGGTGGACTTCGACGATGCTCCGGTGATGAGAACGGT
>CAKZKH010000021.1 GCA_937122485.1 uncultured bacterium
GTCCGCGTGGCGGTGAGCTCGACCGTCCCCCCTGCGCCTTCCGCCACCTGGCATTGGATCTGGGTAACGCCTTGGGCGGGCTGAGTTGCTCCCGCGCACGTGCCCGTGGTGAGGACCCGTCCCGAGAACTGGAGCCGGATCCCGCCGTAGTAGATCTCCCCTGGCCCGTAGGTCTGGGTCCAACCCCAGGCGACCCCCAGGGCCAAAAGACCGAGAATGCTCACCCATCTTCGCACCATCGTTCCACCTCCACCCAGGAGCAGGTGGGAGTTGCGGCCGGCAGGAGTGGGCACAGCCCGCCTGGGAGAGGGTGGGCGAGGTGAGCGAAGTGGGCATCCGCGACCGAAGCGGACGGCTACCGAGCACTGGCCCCCGCCAGATGCGTCTGCTCCTCTCAAAGCCAATCTACACAGTGCCTGGGCATTTGGTTCCGCGCCCCCCGCACACAGGCATGACCCAACACGGCCCCTGCCCACTTCGTGGGGATGACGACCCGCCCGTCCAAGCAGAAACACGCACCCAAGGCAACCGGTACAGCTCTGCGTCAGCCTGCGCCGGGTTCACCGGAGCCCCCGGGCTCCACGGGTTCCTCGGTGGGGGTCTTGACCTCCACCGGCTTCCACTCGCCCAAGCTGCGCCACTTGCCGGGCTTCGTGGGGTCGGGCTGCCACCAGTGGTACATGTACTCCTTCCCCCCGGCGCCCTTGACGATGAAGTGGTCGCAGTGCCTGGCCGACGCGGGCAGAGCATCAGCCCTCTTCAACACGATCTTCTCCTTCTCCACCCACACCTTCCCATCGCTGTGGTAGTAGGTCTGGGTCACCTGGCCGCGCTCCACCGTCTCGACTACCACCCACCGGCACGCCCGCGGCACGTCCCGCGGGAGCTCGGGGACCTTCGTCGCCGACCGGAGACCCCCGATCGGCTCGAACTCGTACCACATCTCCGCGGTACACGTTCCCTCGGTGAAGAGCACGTACTCGCCCGTCTCCCCGTGGAGCTTGATCCCCGCGGCGATGTCCCCGCAGCGGATGCTCACCTTGGGCGTGACCACGACCGAGCCCAGTTCGATCGAGACGCCGGACCGGGTCCAGTCGAGGGTGTAGTGCGTGATCCTCTCCCAGTCGTACCCGTCGGCGTGGACCCAGATGGCCCCGACGTTCCCGATCCCGAGGATCTCCAACACGTCCGGGCGGCTCTCGAAGATGGCCCTCACGGACACCGCGCTGAGCGGGCCCAAGGAGTCCATGAGCGAGCCCGAGACCTTCAGAATGTTCGCGAAGTCCACCGTGATGCTGAACCTTGCGTCATCATCCGTCGTCCCGGCGAAGAACCTCCCGTCTTCGTCGGTCACCGCGAGGCAGAACCTGGCTTCGTCCTCCGTTCCGCCCATGATTGGGTGCTGAGAGTCACCGACGGTTGTCAGAAGACCCACTGCTAGCAACGCCACGCCGATCTTTCCTAACCGCATGCCCCCACCTCCTGTCGTACCGTGATCCGTTGTCCGTGAACCGTGGCCCGGTGTTCGGGCACCGTAGACCGTGAACCGCAGGCCGTGGTCCGTGATCGGTAGACCCTGTGATGTCCCGTGTCACCACCTCCTTCGGCGGGGCAGGGGGAAGGAATGAGGCGGGTCCAAGGCGCGCCAGAGGTCGGCAGTTTGACCTGAAGAAGGCGTGGGCGACGACCAGCGGCCTGCGCCGCTAATTGGCTACGTACCCAGTATACACCTCGCACGAGGGGCAAGTTTCAATTGTTCGCTTGTTCGCTTCGGGCCGCCCATCTCAAAGAGGCCTTGGCCCTGAATCGGTGCACCCTCGGTGTTGGGACGATTCGCCCTTCCTTGCCCCCGACACGTAGCAGAAGGGAGAAGCCCAGCCCCGGAACTCCCCTGAAGCTCCCCACGTTCCACCGTGTCCCAGCAGGTGTCCAATGGATGACCTTGAGGAACCCTTCTCGGACTTCTGCTGCTTGCTGACACCCACCCGGAATGGTTTCCAAGTTTGGAGACCCACGTGACTCGACCCGCCATGCGAACAGGGGTATACTTCCCCCGTGAGTTGGCGCCCTTCTGCTCGTGGCTTACCCATCCCACCGCATGCCTCACCTCCCGGCCCGAGCGGAGGGGCGCAACTCTTGACCTAAGTTCGTTCACCCTTGGCAGAACGGCGCCGATCCGACAACATACACCGCGGAGGCAGCTTGAAAATCGCCATCGGACAGATCAACCCCACCGTGGGGGACCTCCCCGCCAACCGGGCCAAGATCCTCCAAGCTATGGCCGAGGCCCAAGCCCAAGGGGCCGATCTCCTCGTCCTGCCCGAACTGGCTCTCCTCGGCTACCCACCCCGCGACCTCCTCCTCCAAACGGGGTTCCTGGACCAGGCGGAAATGGAATTCCTCCGCATCGTAGAGGCCTCGGAGAACATCCCCACGGTGATCGGGCACGTCCTCAGAGGGGGGACCAAACAGGGCAACGAGCTCGACCCCTCGGCGGCCGCCTTCGGCGGTACCACGCTCCTGTACAACGCTGCCTTCTTGCTCGCTGACGGAACCATCGTGGGCCATCAGGCCAAGCACCGCCTCCCCTCGTTCGACGTGTTCGAGGAAGAGCGGTACTTCACCCCGGCAAGCAATGTGTCCATCGTCAGTTGGAAGGACACCCGGGTGGGGCTTTCGGTCTGTGAAGACCTGTGGTACGAAGGTGGCGTACTGCAGGCGCAGGCTGAGGCGCGGGTGGACCTCCTCATCAACGTCTCCGCCTCGCCCTTCTTCGTGGGTAAACTTGGCCTGCGCCACAGGCTTGCGGCGCGCTGGGCTGAAAGGGCCTGTGCCCCCTGTGTGTACGCCAACCTTGTCGGGGCCCAGGACGAACTTGTGTTCGACGGCGCCTCGTTTGTGATCCGCCCCGACGGTGCATTTCTCCTGGCCGCCCCCGCGTTTGAAGAGGGCCTCTTCCTCTGCAAGCTCGCAGGGCCCCCTGTCGCACCCCCCTCAGAACATAACCCTGCACAGATCCACGATGCTCTGGTGTTGGGAATTCGGGATTACGTGGAGAAGAACGGCCTAGCCGGGGCCGTCGTGGGGGTCTCTGGGGGCGTGGACTCCGCAGTGGTGGCAGCGCTGGCCTGTCGGGCGTTGGGAGCAGATCGCGTCCTCGGGGCGTTCCTTCCCGGCCCGCCCACATCCGATCTCTCCCGCGAACTGGCCCACGTGCTGGCCGAGAACCTGGGCATCCGCCTCGTGGAGATCCCCATCGGGCCGGTCCTGGAGTCCTTTGTTCAAGCCCTGTCGCCTCACCTGCCCGTCGAGGGGCTGGTCCTCGAGAACCTGCAGGCTCGGATTCGCGGGGTGGTTCTCATGGCCTTGGCCAACGCCACCCGGCGGATTGTGCTCTGCCCGGCCAACAAGTCGGAAGTGGCCATGGGGTACAACACCCTGTACGGCGACACCGTGGGGGCTTTGGCACCCATCGGGGACTTGGTGAAACAGGAGGTGTACAACGTGGCCCGATGGATCAACGACCGAGCTGGGCGCGAGGCAATTCCCGCGGGCATTCTCGAGCGCCCTCCCACGGCCGAGCTTCGCCCCGGTCAGCGGGACGACCAGGACCTTCCCCCCTACCAAACCCTGGATCCTCTGGTTCAGGCCTTAATCGTGGAAAATCGCGGGTTCGATGATGTTGCCCACCAGTTTGGGGTGGAGTTGGCCCGGGAGGCCCACCGCCGCCTGCGATCCTCGGAGTACAAGAGAAAACAGCTCCCCCTGGTCCTCAAGGTTTCCCCCAAGGCGTTCGGAATCGGGCGGCGGATCCCCATCACCCACAAGTTCCCAAGCTAGCCCAGTTCGGAGCGGCGAGAGCGGCGAAGGAACGTGGGGATGTCGTAGTCATCCCGCACCCCTTCCCGCTCCAACTTCTCCAGAATCAACTCCTCTTCCGACTCGGTGATCTCCGATTCGGTGACGGGAGCAAACCCTGTGGCGATCACCGTGACCCTCACCTTCTGCTGGCCGTCCCGGATGGTGGCCCCGAAGATGAGGTCGGCCTTGTCGGACAAGGCCTCGTGGATAGCCGCGGCGGCAGCGGTGACTTCCTCTAGGGTGAGATCCTCCCCGCCCGCGATGTTGAGGATGGCCCGCTTGGCCCCCTTCACGCTGAAGTCCAGCAACGGGGAAGAAATGGCCTTGCGGGCGGCTTCGCGGGTCTTGTTCTCCCCGTCCGCCTCCCCAATCCCCATCAAGGCTGTACCCGAACCGCGCAGAACGGCTTCCACGTCGGCGAAATCCAGGTTGATCAACCCAGGGACGGTGATGAGCTCGGTGACCCCTTGAACCCCTTGACGCAAGATTTCATCCACCAACTCGAACGCCTGGGTGAGGGGCATGTCCGGGGCTGCCACCTTGAGGAGGCGGTCGTTGGAGATCGTGACGATGGCGTCCACGTTCTTGGCCAGCCTCTGGATCCCCAGCTCGGCCCGCTGAGCGCGCGCCAACCCCTCAAAGCTGAACGGCCGGGTCACGATGGCCACGGTCAAGAGGCCCAACTCCTTGGCCACCTCGGCCACCACGGGGGCAGCTCCTGTGCCCGTTCCCCCGCCCATCCCGGCGGTGATGAACACCATGTCCTGCCCTTCCATGAGGTCGGCCAACTCGTCCTTGGACTCCTCGGCCGCCATCCGCCCGACCTCGGGATCCCCCCCCGCACCCAGACCCCCGGTTACCTTGGGACCCAGCTGCAGATGCCGGTGGGCTTGGATGAGCTCCAGCACCTGAACGTCGGTGTTCAGGGCTACGAGCTGGACACCGGACAGCCCGGCCCGGGCCATGCGATCCACAGCGTTGCCCCCCCCGCCCCCTACCCCCACCACCATGATCTTGGCTGGGCTATCGGCCATCACGCTCACCCCCGCAGGAACTGACGGAACCACGTCATGAGTTTCCCGAACAAACCCTTGCCCCCGGAGCGGGAACGGCGGCTGGGCACGTAATCGCGGGCCTCGGCGGCGTACTTGAGAAGCCCAATGCCGGTGGCGTAGATGGGGGACTCCACGATGTCCCGCAGGCCGTGGATGCCATGGGGAATACTTCCCACCCGGGAGGGGAGGCCGTACCTCCGTTCGGCGAACTCCGCCAGCCCGGTCAGCAAAGCCGTGCCCCCGGTGAGCACCAACCCCGCAGGGATGAGGTCGCGGTACCCGGCATCCTCCACCTCCTGCATGGCCAAGTCCAAAATTTCCTCCACCCGCGGCTCAATCACCTTGGCCAGCTTCTTGCGCGAAACCTGCTTGGTCCCCACACCTCCGATCGTGGCCACTTCGATCTTCTCGTCGTCCCCCACCGCGTCCACCAGACACGTCCCGTAGAGTTTTTTCACCCGCTCAGCTTCCTCCAACGGGGTCTGCAGGCCCACGGTGATGTCGTTGGTGATGTGCTCTCCGGCGATGGGGATCGTCTTGGAGAACCAGATGTCCCCGCCCCGGAACACGGAGATGTCGGTGGTTCCCCCTCCTGAATCGACGAGCATGACCCCCAACTCCTTTTCCGCCGAGGAGAGAACAGCCATGGCCGAGGCCAGGGGCTCGAGCACGATTTGAGCAATGCCAATCCCCACTTCCTCCACGCACCGCACGAGGTTGTGCACGGCGGTAACCGAACCCAACACGATGTGCACGTCCACCTCAAGCCGCGTGCCCGTCATCCCCACGGGGTCGGTGATTCCGTCCTGCCCGTCCACGATGTACTGGCGGGGGATGACGTGGATCAGCTCCATGTCCGGAGAGATGGGGATGGTCCGCGCCGCCTCCACCACCCGCCGCACGTCCTCGGGGGTGATCACCCGGTCCGGGCGGGTAATGGAAACCGTGGCCGAGTTGTTGATGGACCGGATGTGCTTCCCGGCGATGCCCACATAGGCCTGGCGGATCTTGACGTCGGCCATGTTCTGGGCTTCGTCCACAGCCTTCTGGATGGACTGGATGGTCCGGCCGATGTCGACCACCACCCCTTTGGACAGCCCCCGGGAAGGGGCGGTGCCCAGGCCGATGATCTCGATGTAGTCATCGACCATGTTGGCCACCAGGCAGGCCACCTTCGTTGTTCCCACATCCAACCCCACAACCAGCCGCTCCCGCCTCATCCCACCACCACCCTCATCGCTTCCGTTTCAGGATTAGTTCGTCCTCGAGTCGAAAGTCGACCACAGCGTATTTGCCCAACCCTTCCCTTTCCCACAACAGCCGGAGGATAGCCAGTCGGCTCCCCAGTTGTCCAATCGGCCCGAGGAGCAGCGTAGGCGCGTCCTTGCCCCGGGCCACCACTTCCCGGGGATCGCTGGCGTCGACCACCGGGTACCGTGCCCGCCAGACTGCATCGAGCTCGCCCAGGACGCGGGCCGCATTCACGTACGCCCCAGATACCCGCCCGTTCTCGGCCACTGCGCCCACCAGCCAAGCGCGCTCCGCCGGCTCCAGGATCACCCCTTGGGCGTCCACCCAAACCGCCGGGCCGTCCCGGAGCCCCACTGTTACCTCGGGGGTCCGCTCCACGATCATCAATTCCACCCTTTGGGCCAACGGGCGTACTCGGATTTCGGCCTTCAGAACGCGGATATCGCCCTGAATGGCCGAATGTAATGCCCGTAACTCTAGCCGGAGTACATTAGCACCGAGCAGAAATCCTGTCAACTTTTCGGTGGCCAAATACCGGGTGGCCGGGATGCGCACCTCCCTCACCCGCCACCATCCCCCCCAGCGCAATATCACAAAAAGCAGGATGGCTACTGCAAAGAACAGGCACGCACCCCGGAGAAAGCCCTTCAACCGCTGACGATCTCGAGCTCTAGCCTGAGCCAAACCCCGCACTCCCGCCCTACCCTCTCCCACACGTGCTCTGCCAGGCCCAAGACATCGCCCGATCGGGCTCGGCCCAAGTTACAAATGAAGTTGGCGTGCTTCTCGGATACCACGGCGTCGCCCAGCCGCAGGCCCTTGAGCCCCAGCCGATCGATGAGCCAACCGGCGCTGGGGCCGTCGGGGGGGTTGCGGAAGACACACCCGGCGGAGGGCAGCCCCACGGGCTGACTGGCCCGCCGCTCCCGCAACAAGTCGTCCACACTGGGGCCGGGAGCGGGCCGGAAGGCCGCTTCCAGGACGGGAAGCCGCAACCGCCGGAACAAGGAGTCCCGGTAGGCAAACCCGCATTCGTGGGGAAGGAAGGTGTGAACGTACCCGTCGGGCATGAGGGCGCGAACCCACACCACAAACTCCGAGATGCTTCCGTACTTGGTCCCTGCGTTCATGGTCACCGCCCCACCCACGGTGCCCGGGATGCCCGCCACCTTCCACAGCCCGCGTCGAGCCAACCGGGCCAGGGGTACACCCGCCCCAGCCTGGATCACCCCCTCGGACTCCTCCCAACCCTGCAGATGGGCCGTGGTGAGGACCAACCCGGGAAAACCTTGGTCGGGGATGAGCACCTTGGAGCCTCCCCCGAGCAGCCGCCAGCGGAACCCGTGGGCCCGGGCCCGGACCACAGCCTCGGCCAACGCTTGCGGTTCAGCCGGGGAGAACAAGGCCCAAGCCGGACCCCCAATGCGGAAAGTGGTGTACGGCCCCAGGGCATGCTGGAGGCGCAGCTCCCCAGGAAGGTCCCCTAGGATCCGTTGCAAAGCCCTCGCGCCATCTCCCGCGCCAATTTCCATATGTCCCCCGCACCAAAACAGACCAGGATGTCCCCAGGCTCCAACAGTTCCCCAGCGGCCTCCAACGCCGATCGGAGGTCGTCACGGAACAGGGCGTGACCCCCAGCCCCCCGGATCGCCTCCGCCACCCATCGCCCCGACACTCCAGGAAGTGGGGATTCAAAGGCAGGATAAATCTCTGTGACCACCGTCCGGTCGGCTTGGGCCAGCACGCGCCCGAAGGCCCCGGCCAGATCCCGCGTTCTCGTGTACCGATGGGGCTGAAAGACAGCGACAATCCGGCGGTTTGGCCATCCAAGGCGAAGGGCTGTGAGGCCGGCGGCAACCTCCGTGGGGTGGTGGGCGTAGTCGTCCACAACCAAGTACCCGTTCTCTTCGAGGACCTCGAGCCTCCGTCGGGGACGCGGGGCCGTGGGCAGCGCCCGCACCAGTTCTCGGCAAGGGGCCCCAAGGAGCAAGCCGGCCGCCAAAGCGGCCAGGGCGTTGCGCACGTTGTGGGGCCCGGGGGCGGGTACCTCCACGTCCCCCACCTTCTTGCCGAGGAAGGTGACTTCGAAACAGGACCTCCCTTGGCGGTACTGAATACCCCGGGCGGATAGGTCGGCCTCGCGGTGGAGGCCAAAGGTGAGCGGGCGGGGAAGGCCGAGCCCAGCCTGTGCGGCCCTCGGGTCATCTCGGCAGACCGCCACCTTCTCCGCCGCCCTGAGAAAGCCTTTGAAGGTCCGAACAAGGTTGCCCATGGTCCCGTAGGTCCCCAGGTGGTCGTTGTCGATGGAGGTGAGGACAACCCCGTGCGGTCTCAATCGAACGAACCGCCCATCGGACTCGTCCACCTCGGCCACAAACGGCCGGCCCTGGCCCCAGGCGGCTGACGCCAGACCCGGGACCTCCCCACCGATGTAGTGGCCGCCCTCCTCCATCACCTTGCGCACAAGCCAGGTCGCCCAGGTCGCGGTCGTGGTCTTGCCATGCGTGCCGACCACGGCCAAGAGATCCCGACCGCGGGTCACGGTTCCCAGGGCGTCAAGCCGGGGCCAGGCCGGCACATCGGGGGCTGCCTGAAGTTCCAGGTTGTTCTTGCCCACAGCCGAGGAGAACACGATGGCGCTGGTCCGATCCGGCACGTGTTCGGGATCATGGCCCACGTACACTTCAGCCCAAGGGCGGAGGGCAGCCAGACGGGCAGAATCGCGCACGTCCGAACCCGACACCGTGGCCCCGCCCTCCCACAGCAGGCGGGCCAAAGCGGCCATCCCATCGCCACCAATCCCCACCAAGTGCACCCGGCCACCTAGTTCCTTCATCGCTTCTCCTTCACAAGGTCGAAAAGGGCCTCCACAACACGATCGGCAGCATCAGAACGAGCCCATCGCCGGGCCGCACCTGCCATGGCCTTGAGTCGTTCCTCGTCCCCCCACAAGCTGCGGAGAACCTTGGGGAAGGCGTCTTTTCCTAGGTCGTCCTCGCTCAGAAGCACGCCCGCCCCGGTGCCCGCAAAGGCTCGGGCGTTGGCCTGTTGGTGACCGCCCGCGGCTTGTCTCCAGGGGACCAAAACGGCAGGCCGTCCCGCACAAGCCAACTCCGCCACCGTGGTCGCCCCGGCCCGCGCGAGTACGAGGCGCGCCGCCTTCAGGACCGCCCCCATGTCCTGGGCGTAATCCATCACCTGACAAGCAAGACCGGCCCGGCGCAGGCGCTGTTCCACCTCTTGGGCTGCAGCTGCCCGCCCGACCACCACCCGAGCCTTGAGGCCGGGGATCGTCGCCAGAACCGGGGCGTTGCGGACAAGCGCTTCGATTAGAGCTTTGGACCCGTGCGACCCCCCAACCACCAGAAGTTCCTGCCCCAAAGGCCCCTGGGCGTTCAGCACCTCCTCGCGGACAGGGTTTCCTGTAACGGTGACCTTTGCTCCCCGTGGCACACCCACCGTTTCGGAAAAGGAAAGGAAAACGCGGTCGGCCAGCCGGGCCAACAAGGTGTTGGCAAGACCCAGTTTGCCGTTCTGCTCGTGTAGGGCCACGGGCAGACCCGCGAGCTTGGCGGCGACCAGGGGTCCCAAAGTCAGATACCCCCCGAACCCCACAACCACGTCAGGGTGGAAGCCCTTCACGATCCCCAGGGCCCGAGGAACGCTGGCCAAGGCCAGGGCCAAGGCGCCAGGCCAGCGCCAGGGCTGTCGGCGAGCCAGACCCTGGGCCGGAACGGGAAAGTAGCGGATTTCCCGCTCCTTCAGCACGATCTCCTTCTCCAAGCCGGTGGGTCGCCCCACCCAGCCGGCCTCTTCAAGTACCCCCTTGCGCTGGGCAGCCCGGACCACGGCCAGCGCAGGATAGATGTGCCCTCCCGAGCCCCCTGCACAAACCAGCAGCCTCATGCCCACGCCTCCGGAACAAGCAGGGCCACCCGCGACGCCCGGGACGCTCTCGCCACCCCCAACACAAGGCCCCCAAGGGCTAAACTCACCATCAGGGATGACCCCCCGTAACTCAAAAACGGCAGCGTCAGGCCGGTGACGGGGAGTACCCCCACCACGACCCCCAAGTTCAGCACCGTCTGAAACCCAAGGAGAAAGGAAGCGCCCAAGGCGTACAACGCTCCCAGCTTGTCCGGTGCCCGACGGGACACCGCGTAGCCCTGCCCCACCAGCAGCCCGATCAACCCCATCAACGCCAGCGCTCCGAGAAGACCCGTTTCTTCGGCCACCACCGCAAACAAGAAGTCGTTGTGGGCCGAGGGAAGGTAGAACAGCTTCGCCCGCGACGCCCCCAGGCCTCGACCCAAGATCCCCCCCGAACCGATGGCCATCAGGGACTGGTAGGTCTGATAGGCAAACGTGTCCCGATACAGCTCGGGGTTGAGGAAGGCCAGCAACCGCTCAAAACGGTACTGCGCCCCAAACAGCAGGGCAGCCAAGAAGGGGACGGCGGCAGCTCCAGTGACCCCCAGGTGCCGAATCGGGACCCCCCCCACCCACAGGAGCACCGCCACGAGAGCGGCATAGGTCACCAGCATCCCGAAGTCGGGCTGGAGAAGGAGAACGAGCCCGAAGGCCCCCAACACAAGGAGATGAGGTAGCACCCCTTGTTTCCAATCCTGCAGACGGTCTCCTCGCCGAACCAACGACCCGGACAAGAACAACACCAGGGCCAACTTCCCCAGCTCCGAGGGTTGGAAGGGAAACGGACCGAGTCGGAGCCAACGCCCTCCTTCGGCCAGGGGCGGGACAAGCGTGAGGGCCGTGAGAAACCAACACAACCCCAAGAACAGATCATCGCCGCGGGACCAAACTCGGTAGTCCACCCGCCACAGCACCATCATGGCCGCGAACCCAAGAACTGCCCCGATGCACTGCCTCTTGAGCAAGGCCCAGGGGTCGCCCGTGAGGCGGGCAGAAAGGGGGGCACTCGCGGAGTACACGAACAAAAACCCCGCGAGGACCAAGAAAACCAGGACAACGAGGATCCGCCCCTCCGCGCTTCCCATGGCGAACGTAGTGTGGACCACGTGTCCCCTAGACGAAAGGACCCCAGCGGCACAGCACCCGCCAATGGTTCAAACCGCGGGGTGCCGAACTTCCAGAAGAAAAGGGACGGTTGGGTTAGCCTTGGGAAAGGCGGGCGAAGGCCCTGCGGAAAGCCTCACCGCGATGGGCGTAGTCCCGAAACTGATCGAAACTCGCACAAGCAGGGGAGAGAAGGACTGTATCGCCCCGTCGTGCCTTTGCGTAGGCCAGTTTCACCGCTTGGTACGGGGACCAGGCCATCGCGAAGGGTACTCCCCACCCCTCCAACAGCCGAGCGAAGAACTCTTGCGACTCCCCAATCAAAATGCAGGCTCGCACCTTCTCCCGAACCACGGGGGCCAGGGCCTGGTAACCCCCACCCTTGTGCCGGCCCCCCAAGATCAGGACCGCTGGGCCAGGGATGGCCCGCAGGGCCGCAATCGTGGCGTGGGCGTTTGTCCCCTTGGAGTCGTCCACAAAAGGAATCCCCCGCCACACCCCCACCTTTTCCATGCGGTGGGGTTGAGCCAGGGCAGGAGCTACCCGGGCGTAAGGAGGGGGGCGCCGGGCAAGTTCAGGGAAGGCTGACCGAACAGCCGCCCAGGCTGCTCGGAGGTCATCTTCAAGGTGGGGAGGCAGCCCCTTTCCCCAACCAGGGGGAAGGATTTCCTCCCGGTAGTTGCGGGTTCGGGCCCGGGGGGCGAGTTCCCCCAAAAGCTCCGGGGGAAGGATCGCCCAGTCCCCTTCGGCCTGCCGGGCAAGGATCCGGGCCTTGGCCGCAAAGTACGCAGCGAGATGGCCGTGATGGTCCAGGTGATCGGGGGCGAAGTTCAACCACACGGCCACCTGAGGTCGGAACTCCTCGGTCCACTCCAACTGGTAGGAACTCACCTCCAACACCCATGGTTGGCCGCGGACCTCCTCCGTCGTGGCGATCGCCGGCTTGCCGATGTTGCCGGCGACGACCGGCCTGAGACCCCCCGCCCGGAGAATGGCCCCCACCAGTTCCGTCGTCGTGGATTTCCCGTTGGTACCCGTGACCGCCACCAGGAGCGAGGGTTGCGCCAGCCGGAAAGCAAGCTCCAACTCGGACCACAC
>CAKZKH010000022.1 GCA_937122485.1 uncultured bacterium
CTGCATCGTCAAGCCTCGAAATCCCTGGTGAACCAGAGCGGGGAAAGTGTACCGTCGGCAATGGTTCCCTGAGGGGTCCGAGTCCAGCTCTCAAGCCCCATCCGCCGGGCCTGTTCCGAACTCAGGCCGTCCCATGCTCCTAGACAAGGACAAGAGTGGTGGGGCAAACAGGTTTGACCCTACACGCTTCCCCGGCGCTTCTTGAGCTCAAGCTACCTTGACGACCAAACCCAAGCGAAGGGCCGAGGACCCAAAAAGCAAAGGTTTGACCCCCCACCGTTCTCCAGGTGGAGCTCCCCGGTCGGTTGGATTCCCGAGGAGATGCGCATGGATCATCGGCGGCAGTATAGGCAGGCCCGGGCCTGCCCACAACAGCGCCCGCAGCCCTTGACTTGGCTCTCACGGCGTGCTATGCTACACCGTAAGTACGTAACTACGGAGGAGATTGAAATGACGCTACCTGATCTGGCTCAGGTGGAGGCCCAGCTTCGCCGCCTTGCCGACGCTCTCGCCGCGTTCCAGAGAGCATCTCCGGGCCTAGAGGCAGAGGAGACCCCCGGCCTTGTCGCCACGGCTGCGCCTCCCGGACTCCGAGGTTTGGTGAGCCAGGTCCTGAGATCCTTGGAGGCACGGATCGGGGATGGGGAAGGCGTCCAGGTGCTTGTCGCTGGTGTCCGCCGCGGTCCAGGTGGTCACACCACCGCCTGGTACGAGGCGTTCGCGGAGGAGGATGCCCTTAAGATACTGGGGAACCCCGGTTTGGTCCGATCACTGGAGCTAGTGGCCAACGGAGAGAGGTTGCGCCTCCTCTTTGCCCTTGTCTCCGGCGCCTCCGGTTCCGCTGAGGCGATGGCCCGGAGCGGCCTCTCTCAGGGTCAGTTCTACCACCACCTGCGGGCCCTTGAGGCCGCGGGAATGGTCCGCAAGGTCGGCCGGGATCAACACGAACCCACGGTCCACGGGACCTCCACACTGTTCACGATCCTCGCCGTTGTCGATTACATCGCAGGCCGGACCCCGTTCCCTGAGGAGGAGGCCGGATGAGAAGCCCAATCGGGAGGTTCTTCGAGCGGTTCATCTTCCCCCGGTGGGGGCAGGCCCTGGCTCTCCTCGGTTCCATGATCGCGTCCACCGCGGTTGCCTTTCCCATCCCGTTACTGGTGAGACAGATCATCGACGGGGTCATCCCCCGGGGGAGACTGGACGAGCTGGCCTGGGTGGGCGGGGGGCTGGTCTCGCTCGTCGCCCTTCGGGCCTTCCTGTCCTACGCCACGCGGTATCTGACCGTGGTGACCCAGGAGGCTTTGCTTTTCGATGTGCAGACGACGCTTGTGGAGCACGTGCTGACCCTGCCCCAGGCCTTCCTCCAGGATCGGCAGGTTGGCTACTTGATGGGGCGGATTCGCAGCGACCCCGCGGTGGCCAAGGACTTCTTCTTCGGATCCCTGAGCCTCGCCAGCGACGCCCTGTTTCTCCTCGTCGGCGCGGCCCTCCTTCTCTACCTCGATTGGCGGCTGGCCCTCGTTGCGCTTTCGGTGCTGCCGCTATTGGCGTTGGCCTCCAAACGGCTGAACACGAGGATGGGGGTTCTCTCTCGCGACATCCAGGAGGGGGACGCGCAGGTGTCCCAGGAGCTCGGGGAAGGGCTGAGCGCGGCCCTGACCGCAAGGATCCTCGGCTTGAGAACTTGGATCCTGGAACGGGTATCCTCTGCCTTGACCTTCCTCCAAAGGGCCAACGTGCAGACGAACACTCTCGGGGCCATGGCGGGAGGGGTGCTTACCTTCATCACTGGGGTGGGTCCGATGCTCCTTGTGATCTTGGGCGCCTTCCTGGTAGTTCGCGGGCAGCTCACTGTGGGGACGGTGATCGCCTTCATGACCCTGTTGACCTATCTCTACGGGCCAACCCAGAGCATCATCACCACCCGGCTCAGCCTCCAGCGGGCCAAGGTCGCCGCGGAGCGAGTGTTCGAGCTCCTGGATGAGCCCTCCGAACCGGACGGAGGCCCCCCCCTCACCGTGTCCGCCGGCCGGACGGAGGTGAGAAAGGTCTCCTTCACCTATCCGAACGGGAAGGTCGCCCTCAGGGACATTTCTCTCTGGGTCGAGCCGGGGGAATGGGTGGCCCTGGTGGGTCACACGGGCTCCGGCAAGTCCACCATCCTCTCCCTCATGGTGAGGCTGTTCCCGGTTCGCGACGGCACGATCCTCATCGATAGTCAGGATGTTGGTCAGGTATCCTTGGCCTCCCTCCGGCGGGAGGTGCTCCTGGTCGCCCAAGACGTGTTCCTGTTTTCCGGGACCGTGCTGGAGAACATCCGGCTTGGTGATCCGGGGATCACGGAAGAGGAAGTGGAGGCGGTGGCCGAGGCCTTGGGAGCGGGCACGTTCATTAGGGAGCTTCCCGAGGGGTACCGCACAGTGGTGGGCGAGCGTGGGGCGAAGCTCTCGGGCGGGCAGCGGCAGATGATCGCCTTAGCCCGGGCCGTCCTCCGGCGGCCCAAGATCCTTCTCCTGGACGAGGCCACCTCGGCCTTGGACGCCGAGACCGAGGCCAAGGTGTTTCAGGCCCTGCGGGTGCTTCTTCCTAAGACCACGGTGATCCTCGCTGCCCATCGCCTGTCCACGGTGTGCGCGGCCGACCGGATCGTTGTTCTCAAGGAGGGCGAGGTGGTTCAGCAAGGTTGCCATGAAGATCTGATCGCGAAGTCCGGGGAGTACCAAGGGATCTTCGCAGAGCAGTTCGTCGGGTCTGAGGCAGGTGAGCGGTCGTGAGCTTCAAGATTGTGGTGAAGGTTGGTCGGCCGGATGTCTCCCGCCTCTGCCCCTGTGGCTGTGAGGCCGGGGCTGGAAATGGGGCCGGTCAAGGGACAAACCACGGCGAGTTGAACCGGTGCCGAGCATGGGGTGATGCCCGCCGCCCCCGCTCTTGGAGAAGGCACACTCAGCGGAAAACGCGCTGAAGGGAGGTAAACACAATGGACAAGTTCAAGATCGTGCATGCGGTGAGTCCTGCTCTCGGGCCGCAGCCCATGGGCTGTGGGTGCGCTTGCTCTGGAGGCGCAGGGGCCGGGGCGGGATCCGGTGACCCAATCTAGCTTGGGTAGAGCCCTCTACTAGTAGAGACACCATGCTGCAGGGGCGGCGGGTTTCTTCTCAAGGAGGGGAAGCTGAACTACCGGTTGCGTCCGACAGTGGTCCACAAGGCCCGGGGAGGATGGCATCTGTTCTGGGATCCAGAGACCGTCGCCTGGGTCATCACAGATCGGATTGGGGCGTCTGTGATCGAGGCCCTACGATCTCCGCTGACCTTGAACCAGGCTGCCGCGGAGATCGCAGCACAAACCGGTTGCAGCATTGCCGACGTGTCCCGGGAGGTCGCCCAGCTCATCGAGTCCGCGGCCCGGGCCAAACTGATGGAGACGGAAGGAGATCCCTGCGAAGCACCAGAGCCCATCACGTGCGTTGGGGTTCCGCATCCCGCGTTCTTGTATCTCCACCTTACCTCAAGATGCAATCTCTCGTGCTCTTATTGCTACGCCATCTCTGAACGGAACAAGGAGCGCGAAGGACGTGACCTGCCCTTCACCGTGGCCCGAGAAGCCCTTCACGACGCCCAAGGCCTCGGGGTCAAGAAGGTGATCGTCACTGGCGGGGAACCCCTCCTGCACCCTCGGGCCCTGCAGATCATTGGGGAGGCCAAGCGACTCGGGCTGGAGGTAAACCTCCTGACCAATGGGTTGCTCATCGATCAAACGTTGGCCCGGCGGCTCGCGGTAATCTGCGACCAGATCACCATCAGTCTGGACTCCGCCGACCCGGCTCTTCACAACCTCCATCGGGGTCGGGACACCCACGCCCGTGCAGCGAAGGCCATCGCGATACTCAAGGAGATTGGGTTCCCCCATGTGGTGGCAGCGGCGGTTCTTACCCTCCACAACCAGGACGAGCAGTACGAGGACTTCGCAGCGTACGCCACGAGCTTGGGAGCAGAGAGGGTATCCCGCCAGGTTTACATCCTTCAGGGAGACCACCGCGATGAAGCCCTCGGCCTGGACTTCGAAAGGTTCCTCGTTCGTTTGGAGCAGGCGCTGGACGCTGCAGCTGTCCAGGCCCTTCCTCGGGGAGAGAGGGCAGATGTCATGTGGCGGGACCGGTGCGGTGCAGCTTCCGGGGTGATCGCCATCGGTGTCGATGGCGTGGTCTACCCTTGCCAGGGGCTGATGCGCCCAGAGTTCGCAGCCGGGAGCCTTGTAGAAGAACCACTGGGCGAGATCTATGCGAACGCTCGGGTTCTGAAGGAAATCAGGTCGATCACGGTTGCGGACATCCCGGGTTGTGACAGGTGCGGGCACCGTTTTCTTTGTGGCGGAGGGTGCCGAGCCTTAGCCTACAACACGAGCAGATGCATCACCGCTCCCATACCCCCAGAGTACTGCGCCTTGGCCCGACTCCTTGCGGAGTGGAGGCTGTGGGGAGCAGCTTTGCACCAGATTGCCCTCTCTATGCCAGCCGAGTTGACCCTTTGATGCCTCAGAGGAGGCAGGCCAAGAATTAGAATTAGGGGTCAGACCTTTACTTTTTGCCCCGGCGTAGGCCTTCCTCCACCCGCGTGGCCATCAGGCTCACCGTGGAAGGATGAAGCCCGAGAAACTCCCCGACCTCCCGCAACGTGTACCGGTGAAGCCGCACCGCCTCGTGGATGCGGGCGTTCCGCCCGGCTTTGCCCTGCACGCCCTCAAACAGCTGGGCCAAAGTTGGGCGGTTTGCCAGCCGCTCCCGCCGGGGGTACTCCGGGTCCAAAGGCTTTTGGGCAATGAGGGGCTGGAGGTCTTCGGCGAAGGCTTGGCTGCCCAGGATCCA
>CAKZKH010000023.1 GCA_937122485.1 uncultured bacterium
CCGCAAGTTCAATGCCCCGGGTTTTCATGGAACGCAAGTTCATGGGCAGCTTGGGCAAGTTGCCCCAAGGCCAGGCCCCCGTCCCCCGGAGGCACGGCCCGGTGAGCGAAAAATCTAAAGCCCATTTCCTCCACCGCGCGCTTCACGGCGGACACGATGGCATCGTTCACCGCCACGCCCCCGGTAAGCCCGATGTTTTCTACCCGGGAAGCCCGGGCGGCTTGAACAGCAAGAGCGGCCAGGCCTTGGGCCAGCGCCTCCTGCGCCGCGGCCGCCAAGTCCTCAGGTGTTGCCCCCTCTCCGCGCGCTTGGACCAAAGCGCGGAAGAGGGCCACGGTGTCGAGGAGCAGTCTTCCCTCGCCTTGGGCGATGGGGGCAGGGATTTCCCACGGTTGACCCCGGGCGGCCGCAGCCTCCAGCCTCAAAGCCGGCTCGCCTTCGTAGGTCCGCTCGCGGCAGATTCCCACCCACGCCGCCACGGCGTCCAAAAACCTCCCTGCTCCTGTCGTCCACGGGCAATTGATTCCGCGCTCGATCTGGAGAAGCACGGCCTGGAGTTCGACTGGGGATAGGCCGGCCCCGCGGGGGTCAAGGCCGGCGGCGTGCAGAAAGCTTGCGGCCATCCGACCCGGACGGAGCGTGGCCAGGTCGCCCCCGGGCATTGGCACCGGCCTCAGCGACCCCGCCCGCACAATATGCCCCTGGCGCCAGAGGAAAACTTCCCCGCCCCAGGCCTGGCCGTCCAGTCCGTAACCATAGCCGTCCACCGCGATTCCCACGATCTCGGGGAGATTGTGCTCGGCGGCCAGCCCCGCCACGTGGGCCACGTGGTGCTGCACGGGAATGGTTTCCCCAAGCTCGCGGGCCAGGCGGGTGGTGGCAAAGCGGGGATGCAGGTCGCAGGCGATCTTGCGGGGCCGGGGCACGTGGATCAGCCGCAAAAGGTGCTCGAGGGCCTCCCGGAGGAACTCCTCGGTCTCCAGGTGCTCGGTGTTCCCCACGTGTTGAGAAAGGTACACCTTGCCCCGGTGGTACACCGCACAGGTGACGTTGAGGTCACCGCCCAACGCCAACAGGGGCTCGTCGCCCAACTCCAGGGGGATCGGCTCGGGCACCCAACCCCGGGAGCGGCGCAAGAAAACCGGGGCTCCACCGGAGACGCGCACCACCGAGTCGTCGCAGCGGGCCACAATCCGCCGGTTGTGAAGCAAGAAAGCGTCCGCCACGCCCTCAAGCTCCCCCAAGATCCTTTCGTCCTCGATGAGCATGGGCCGGCCGGGGAAGTTGGCGCTCGTCATCACCAGCGGGAAATCCAAGCGCTCGAAAAGCAAGTGGTGCAGGCCAGTGTAAGGGAGCATGACCCCCACGGTGTGCAGGCCCGGGGCGACGGAGGGGGCGAGGTAGCCCGCGTGGTGGCGCAGGACCACGATCGGACGCCGAGGCGACCGCAACAGTTCCCACTCCCCGGCCTCGGGGTCAGCGAACTTGGGGATGAGGTCTTCGCGGGCCATGAGGGCGAAGGGCTGTCCGGGCCGGCCCAGGCGCCGCCGCAGCTCGGCCACCGCCTCCTCCCGCGTGGCGTCGCAAGCCAGATGAGTCCCGCCCAAACCCTTGATGGCCAAAGTCTCGCCCCGTTGCAGGGCTTCAACGGCGAGTTTCACAGGATCCCCGGGGACTTCGTGGCCCTGGCGCACGAAGCGGAGCTTGGGTCCACACACCGGGCAGGCGATGGTTTGGGCGTGGTAGCGCCGGTCGGCGGGGTTAGCGTACTCCCGGGCGCAGTCGGGGCACAGGGGGAAGTCGCGGAACGCCGTGCGCGGCCGGTCATAGGGAACCTCCTCGATCACGGTGAGCCGCGGCCCGCAGTCCGTGCAGCTTGTGGCCCAATAGCGGTGAAAGCGGCTGTGGGGGTTGAAGATGTCCTCGATGCAGGCTCGGCACGTGGCCACGTCGGGGGGAATGGTGCCGCTTCCCTCGCCCTCGTCCTTGGAGGGCAAGATGCGGAACTGCTCCTCGCCCAGGGCGGCCAGTTCGATTTGGGCAAGGTCGGCGATCTGGGCGAGCGGCGGGGCCTCATGGACCAAGTCGTGCACAAACCTCTCCACCGCGGGCCGTGCGCCCTCCACTTCAATTTCCACGCCCGCATCGCCCAGGTTGCGCACGAACCCGGCCAGGCCGTGGCGGAGGGCCGTGCGGTACACGAACGGCCGGAATCCCACACCTTGGACAGTACCACGCACCAGAATCCTCTTGCGGACCCGATCGAACATCGAAGCGCCATTATAGCCCGCGGACCCTCGCCGCCCTCCAGCAGTCAGGTGTCCGATCTTGTTCGGACGCCGGCGATTGGCAAGCGCTTCCTTCCGCCGTGAAATGAGGAACCTATGGTGCACGTGGAAGTGGACACCAGGGCCATCCGAGGGAATCTGGAACGCTTGCGGGCGTGGCTTCCCCAACGGGTGGCCCTCATGCTGGTGGTCAAGGAGGACGGTTACGGGCACGGCCTGATCCCCGTAGCAAAGGCCGCCGAGGGGTTGGTGGACTGGTTGGGTGTAGCCTGGCTGGGGGAGGGGCTGGCCCTCCGCAAGGCGGGGTTCGAGCTCCCCGTCTTCCTGATGATCCCGCCGGTGGGATCCGAGCTTCTCCTGGCGGTAAAGCACGGATTCCATCTTCCTGTGGGCGACCTGACCATGCTGGGCGAGATCGAACAGGCAGCCCGCAGGGCCAAGAGGAGAGCGTTGGTGCACATCGAGGTGGACACGGGAATGGGCCGCTTTGGCCTCCTGCCCGAGGAGGCCGAAAAAGTCGTGGCAAGACTGGACACCAACAGGGTGCAGGTGGTGGGAGTCTACTCCCATCTTTCCTCAGCCAATGGGCGAACCCCCGAGGACCTCCACTTCACCCGGGCCCAAGTGTGGTGGTTCCGCAAGTTTCTGGAGGACTGGGAGCATCGAGGCATGGAGGTTCCCTGGCGGCACTTGGCCAACTCGGCTGCAGTGATGGCCTTTGACGAGGCCACCGCGCCGCCCCTGAACATGGTGCGGATTGGGACGGCCGCCTACGGGTACCCTGAGGGAGGGGTCGCGGCCCCCCTGGAACTCACGCCTGCAGCGCGGGCCTGGACCCACGTGGCCGCGGTGCGGCACCTTCCTCGTAGCTGGCCTGTGGGTTACTCTCGGCAGTACGTCACGCCTGAACCCAAGCGAGTGGCCATCCTCGCGGCCGGTTACGGGGACGGCCTGCGGCCCGAGCTGCGCCGGGTGTTCATCCACGACCAGGAGGCCCAGTTGTTGGGGAAGTTGGGGATGGACACCGTGGCTGCAGATGTAACTCAGGTGGAGAGGGTCCGCCGAGGGGACACGGCCCTGCTCTTCGGCCCGGGGATCAGTTATCCGGATTGGATCTGCCCCGTTTTGGTTCCTGTGTTGCGTTCCTCCCACCGACGTTGGCTGAGCTAGAGCCAGTAGGACTGTTCTCTTCCACGGAAAGGCCGGGGATGGCCAGGTCCCGACCTCCGCGGACCTCCACCCGGGCCCCGCAACGCGGGCAGCTCAACACGGGGACGGCTAAGTGCCCCCTCATCGCCGAGGTAGCTCACCGGACCTTCGTACCCGCAGGCCAAACACCGCACCCGAAGCGAAACCCTCTCCAGCTCAAGCTCCGAGCCAGCAAGGTCCGTCGCTTCGGTGATGATCCGCCACGCCTGGTTGAGACCGGCTTTGAGCTCCCAGGGACATTCCTCACCTCCTTTGCCTCTTGACATGACAGCACGGGCGCCTATATAGTGCGTGAAAGGTTGTGGTCTTCCGGGCGAGCCCGGAACAAGGCCAAGGAGGTGGTGACCGGCTGGAAAAACTGAGGGGTCGAGATTTTGGGTGTTGCCTATTCGCCAACGCGCTGCGATAAAGGAGGGGTGAAGATGGGTTGGAGCAGAATCGTCTCGGTCGGTTTGTTGGCTTTGGTCTTGGGCTTTGGGGCATCCAGTCAGGTGAAGAACCCTGGGCAACTGATCGTGGTGGGAACAGCAGATGCAATATCTCTTGATCCAGCATGGCACTACGACATCCCCAGTGCCCAGATCATATTCAACGTGTACGAGACCCTGGTGTTCTACGAGCGCCAGCGGGTGGACAAGTTTATGCCTGTCTTGGCCGAAAGCTGGGAAGTCTCCAGCGATGGGCGCGTGTACACGTTCACGATTCGAACAGGCATCAAGTTCCATGCCGGCGGTGACCTTACCCCCGAGGATGTGGCCTACAGCTTCCATCGGGCGATGATTCAGGACCGCACGGGCGGACCGGGGAAGCTCATCCTCGAGCCCTTGCTGGGGGTCAAGTCCATGAAGGCCCTGGCTGAGGCAGAAGGGGACGTCAAGGCCTGCGAGAGGGTCAAGGCAGCCGTGCGGGTCGACGGGAACAAGGTGGTCATGACGCTGGCTGGCCCGTTCCCGGCCGAACCGTTCCTCCAGATTTTGTCCGGGACCTGGTGTGCGATCGTGGACAAGGAGTGGGTCATAGCTCAAGGGGGATGGGACCACGACAGCGCCACCTGGCGCAAGTGGCACGATCCCAAGGTCGAGGCTTCGGAGCTGTTCGACAAGATGAACGGCACGGGCCCATTCATGCTCAAGTACTGGAAGAAGGGCGACGAGATCGTTTTGGAAAGGAACGAGAACTACTGGGGCGAGAAGCCGAAGCTTCAGATGGGTGTGTTCAAGGTGGTCACCGAATGGGGAACCCGGCTCCTCATGCTGAAAGAGGGCGACGCTGACTTCATTGCGGTGCCCCGGGCCAACATCTCGGCGGTAGAGCCCCTTGTGGGTGCGGAGATCAGTGGTTACCCCATCAACAAGCCTTTCCAACCCATCGTCCGCCTGGCCAAGAACCCCGAGGGCACGGTGCGCGTGTTCAAAGACCTCGCAGGCTCTTCCATGGATGTGGGATTCATGAACTTCGAACTCGCGGCGGACAGCCCGTTTGTCCCCACTCTGGGCGGACAACCCAAGCCGGATCTCTTCTCTGACCTGAACCTGCGCAAGGCTTTCTCCTACGCCATCAACTGGGCCGTGTACTTGGAGGACGTGTACCTAGGGGAGGCTGTGCAGCCCCGGGGCGTCATTCCTCAAGGTGTGCTGGGCCACAACCCCAACCAACCCGTGTACGGCTACAACAAAGCGAAGATCATCGAGCACCTCAAACTGGCATGGGGAGGCGAGGTTTGGGAGAAGGGGTTCAACCTTCAGGTCTTCTACAACACCGGCAACCTCATGCGCAAGGCCGCCTGCGAGATGCTGGAAATGTACATCGAGGAGCTCAACAAGGAGCGGCCAGGGAAGCCCCCGTTTGTCATCGATGTGAAGGACCTGGCATGGGCCACGTTCCTGGGACATGCGGTGGCCGGTCGGCTCCCGTTGTGGTTCAGTGGATGGATGGCGGACTACATCGATCCTCACAACTGGGCTCACCCGTTCCTCCACAGTGCCGGTTCGCTGGCCGTGCGGATCAACATCACCAAAGACAAAGCCCTGTCCGCTCAGTTCGATGCCCTGGTGAGCAAGGGCATCGGCCTTCTCGACCCCAAGGCCCGGGAGGAAGTGTACTTCCAGATCCAAGCGCTTTCGTACGAGTACGCTACACACATCTGGCTTGTTCACGCCACGGCCCGCTCCTACCAGCGCATGTGGGTTCGGGGGTGGTACCACAACCAACTCGAGCCTGGCGCCAACCTTGCGGCCCTGTGGAAGGCGAGTCTGGATTCGGTGACCTTGGGGGCCAGGGGCTCCCTCGTGATTTACGGCGCGGATGCGGACAAGCAGCCGGCCAAGCACCTGTGGTTCTGGATCGAAAACGCTGGTCCCGGCCGGGTGAAGGTGACCTTCGACTGGGCAGGTGGCTATGAGGCCAAGGACCTGGCCCGGGAGTACATCCTCGAGCCCGGGGCGTTCATCACCAAAGGTGGACCGCACACCTGGCGGGCCTCCAAGGTGACCGTGGAGGAACTGGACGGGAAGAGGAACACGGTTGTGATGTACAACTTCCCGTAGGGAAGGTTAGGGGCGGGGCGTGAGCCCCGCCCCTTGTTCCCTTGCCTATGTTCGCCTATATCGTGCGCAGATTGGCCCTTATCCCCATACTCCTTGTGGGGGTTTCGGCCTTTATCTTCGGGATGCTGCAGCTCCTCAGCCCGTGGGAACGCGTGGCTGCCTACGTTTCCGATCCAGCGGCCCTGCGGGAGGGACGCGATGAACTGGAGCTTTTGATCAAGAAGTACGGCCTAGATCAACCCATCCATGTGCAGTACCTGGAGTGGATCAAGGGGGTGTTCCAGGGAAACCTAGGCTGGTCCGAGGCCGCCCGCATGCCCACGCTGCAGGCCATTGCCTACTATCTCCCGGCTTCGCTCGAGCTCACCCTGTGGGCCGCGGTCCCTCTCCTTGTCATTGGTATCTGGCTGGGAGTGATGTCCGCTGTGCACCACAACCGGTGGATTGACCATGTCACCCGGTTCATTTCCATTACAGGTTGGTCGTTTCCCACGTTTGTATTTGGCCTGGTGGTCCTCATGATCTTCTATGGGGCCTTGGGGTGGTTTCCCCCCGGTCGGCTGAGCACGTGGGCGTCCTTGGTGGTGAACGATCCTGGTCAGTTCCGGGCGGTCACGGGCATGTACTCTGTTGACGCCTTGCTCAACGGTCGACTGGACATTTGGGCGGATGCCGTGCGGCACCTCGTTCTTCCCGCGATCACCCTGGCCTACTTGAGTTGGGCCCTGCTGGTAAGGGTCACAAGGAGTTCGATGCTGGAGACCCTCAGGCAAGAGTACGTACAGACAGCACGGGCCAAGGGACTGTCCGAGAACAAGGTCATTCACCGCCATGCCAAGCGCAATGCCCTCATCCCCGTGGCCACCATTGGCGGTATGATGGTCATCGGTCTGCTCAACGGGGTCGTCATCACCGAGACCATCTTCAACTACAAAGGCCTGGGTTACTGGTTTGCTTATGCGGCCAGGCAGTTGGATATCCCCGCCGTGCTGGGGTTCACCATGTTCAACGGGGTGCTGATGGTGGTGGGGAACCTTGTTGTGGACATCTTGTACGCGGTCATCGATCCTCGGGTGAGGCTGGAGTGAAGACGGCAAAGAGACTTGTTTCCAACCCGCTGTCCCTCATGGGGTTGGTGCTGGTGCTCCTGTTTGTCGCCATCGGAGCAGCAGCCCCTTGGCTGGCCCCGCCGTGGCAGCCGGCCGAGCCGTACCGGATACCGCGCCATGGGTTCCGAGCCGAACCGCGCCCCCCCAACTGGGGGGCCTGGCGGACGTTTCCCCCCGAGTGGCGGCAGCGCCCCCTGGGGACATCCGAGGGCCAGTATGACATCTACTACGGAATTGTGTGGGGAACGCGTACCGCCTTTCGCGCTGGGCTCGTCATCACGGGATTTGCTGTGGTCATTGGGCTCTTCATCGGGTCCCTGGCGGGGTACTTTGGGGGGTGGTTGGACGAAGGGCTGATGCGGGTGACGGAGATTTTCATGGCCTTCCCCTTCTTGATCGCGGCCATCGCCCTGACAGCGGCCCTGGGTCGGGGCATTACCAACATCATGGTCGCTTTGATTGCCTTCAGCTGGCCGGGCTACGCCCGGCTCATCCGGGGGGACATCTTGGCCTTGCGAGAACGGGACTACGTCTTGGCCGCTCGGGCCCTAGGAGCTCCTCACTGGCGAATCATCTTTCGCCATATCCTCCCCAACGCCATCTTCCCCACGTTGGTTGTAGCTTCCATGGACATCGGCTCCATGGTCCTGAGCTTCAGCGCTCTGAGCTTCCTCGGTCTGGGAGCGGAAGTAGGGTACGCGGACTGGGGGCAGATGATCAGCTTTGCTCGGGAATGGATGTTGGGCACCGTGGGAGGAAACCCTCTACAGTACTGGTACGTGGTCGTATTCCCCGGGGCGGCCATCCTCTTTTTTGTCCTGGGGTGGAACCTGATTGGCGATGCGTTCCGGGACATTGTGGACCCCCGCCTGCGGCGGGTTCGCGGCTGAACACAAACTTCTTCCATGGCGTGGGTGACTTACCGCGAAGGCGCCGCTTATGGCGAGGAAATTTCCTTTCACGAGCTGGCCGCTCGGTTTGGCACACCCACCTACATATATAGCGCCCAACAGGTGCAGGAAAGCCTTGGCCTATTAGGCCGGGCCTTCGCCGACCTTCCAGTACAGGTCTTCTACGCGGTCAAAGCCAACGCCAACGGGGCTCTTCTGCGGCTGTTGAGGCGCGCCGGCATCGGTGCTGAAGTGGTGTCCGGAGGGGAACTGGTCCGGGCCCGAAAGGCGGGTTTTCCACCCCACCAGATTGTGTTCACCGGCGTGGGCAAAACCTCCCAGGAAATCGGGCTTGCCCTGGAACAGGGCATCCGTGCCTTGATCGTGGAGTCCCTGCCTGAACTTGGAGAGGTGGCACGTGTTGCCCGGAATCGGGGCGTTCAGGCCCCGGTGGGATTGCGCGTCAACCCCGCTTTGGACCCTAACACCCATCCCCACTTGGCCACGGGCAAAGGAGGAAGCAAATTTGGGTTGGAACTTTCCCAGGTGGAGCAGGCCCTGGCCTACATCCGTTCGGACAGTTCTGTCTCCTTGGTGGGCTTTCACCTCCATTTGGGCTCGCAAATTGAGCAGGTGGCCCTGTATCGGGTTGCGTGGGAACTCCTTTTGGACCTGTGGCAGCTTGCCCAACGCCGCGAGCTGAACCCGCAGTTTCTCGACCTGGGCGGAGGTTTCGCTGTTCCCTACCTTGCGGGTTCTCCTTTCCCCTTGGAGGAACTGGCGGCGCTACTCCGAGGTCGCGTTCCTGAAGGGTGTGTGGTGCTGGTGGAGCCCGGGCGGTTCATTGTGGCCGAAGCAGGGGTCCTTCTCACCCGCGTGCTGTACGTCAAGGAGGTGCATGGCCGGACTCTTGTGGTGGTGGACGCGGGGATGAACGACTTTCTTCGGCCTGCCCTGTACGGGGCCCGGCACCCCATCTGGCCAGTCAAGCGTCGCCCGGGATCCCCCCGGCGCGTGGACCTCGTGGGGCCGGTGTGCGAAAACGCCGACTTGTTGGCCCAAGAGGTGGAACTTCCTCCCCTTGTTTCTGGGGACCTTTTGGTGGTCGGCAAAGCCGGCGCCTACGGGTTTGCCATGTCCTCCCAGTACAACTCCCGGCCCCGGCCGGCCGAGGTCCTCCTTCTTGAGGGGGAGGCCTATCTGGTAAGAGAGCGCGAAACGGTTACGGACCTTTGGCACAAAGAGGAGGTGCCCCCATGCCTTGCTGGGTGACCACCACGGTGGCCGATCTCCGCAAAGCGCCCCACGACCAAGCAGAACGCGTATCCCAGCTGATCTTGTTTTCCCCTGGCGAAGAACTTGAGGTGGGCGAAGGCTGGCAGAAAGTACGTGGCCCGGACGGCTATACGGGCTGGATGAAAAGTACCCTGGTCGCCCCGGGAGAACTGCCCACCCCACACTGGAAGGTATGGGTTCCGGTAGCAATCGTGCGGGATCCCCGCACCGGGGCCGTCCTCGGCCGGATGCCGTTGGACACCCGGTTTGCCGGGGAAAAAACTCCTCAGGGAATTGTGGTCCAGTGGACGAACGGGAGGACGGGGCTTGTGCCCAGGGAAGCCCTGCGCCCCCATGACGAAACCGGGACTTTGGCGGATGTGCTGGCCTTGGCCCAAGAGCTCGTGGGGGTACCCTACCTTTGGGGCGGGACTTCTCCCTTCGGGTTTGACTGCTCTGGGCTCGTACAGCGCCTGTTTCACGTGGTGTTCAACCGCTGGTTGCCTCGGGATTCCCACGACCAAAAGGAATGCGGAGAAAAGGTCCCCCACCTCCCGGACCTTGGACCAGGTGATCTGGTGTGCTTTCCCGGTCACATGGGCCTTTGGATGGGGGAAGGCCTGATGCTTCACGCCAGTGGGAGAGAGCACCAGGTCACCGTTACGCGGCTTGTGCCCCCGGAGAGCCCTTACGCCGAATCCCTCAGGTCCAAGTTCCTTTGGGGGGTTCGGCTAGGTTGGTGAGCCTTGTTCTTCCAACGAGAGGCCCACGATGGCCAAGTCCCGACCCTCCACCACCTCCACCCGGCCCCCGCACCGCGGACACCGCAGAACCGGCACGGCAAAATGCCAGCCCTGCTCACTTAAGTAACCCACCGGGCCCTGGTAGCCGCATCCCCCGCAGCGCACCCTCACCGCCACCTTCTCGATCGCCAGTTCAGAACCGGCAAGCTCGCCTCCTTGGGTGAGGATCCGCCAGGCCTCTTGCAGGGCCTCCTCGGAGAGCACCAGGAGCTCTCCCTGCCGCACGTGCACCTTGGCGATGCGCCCGTTTACGGGATGGCGGCGCAGCTCCTCGCGCAGGGCCTCCACCAGGCCCATGGCCAGGGAGTACTCGTGCATCAAAACCCTAAATGGGCCAGGAGCTCGTCCACACCCCGGCCGCTGCGGGCGGCGGTGAACACCACCTTGCCGTGGGGGTTAAGCTTGCGGTAGTCCTCGGCCAACTTGTGGGGATCCACCCCCACAAACGCGGCCAGGTCCACCTTGTTGATGGCCAAAACATCCGTCTGAGCAAAGATCTTGGGGTGCTTGCGGACCATGTCGTCCCCTTCGGTCACGGAAACCACAACCACGTCAGCATCGGTCCCCAAGGGGAAGTCCGCTGGACACACAAGGTTCCCCACGTTCTCGATGAACAGGACATCGATCTCGTTCAAAGGAAGCTCCTCCAGAACGTGGCCCACACCGTGGGCGTCGAGGTGGCACTGATCCCCGGTGTTGAGGTTGGCGGCCACCAGCCCCGCCTCCCGGAACCGGCGGTAGTCGTCGTCCCCGGCCACGTCCCCCGCGATGGCCCCCACCCGCACGCCCCGGGCCTTCAACACTTGGGCCATTTGAACAATGAGGAGGGTCTTGCCCGAGCCGATGGCACCCATCACGTTGAACGCCCGCACCCCTCTGCCCTTGAGCCGCTGGTAGTTGTGCTCGGCCAGCTCCAACTGCCGCTTGAATAGGTCCTTGGCGTCCAGGTGAATGTCGTGCATACGCGGGGGCATGTTATCCCTGCCTGCACAGGGTGCAACGAAGGGGCTCGTTCTTGCACCCCTTCCCCCTCCATGGTATAGTCCGGCCCGTATGCGCAGGGTGGCGCAGTGGACGGCGACCGCGGTCCTGGCGTTCGCCGTCTATCTTGTGCTCGCAACCTTCACCGGGCCTTGGGGCCTGTGGGCCCCGGATGAACTGCTGGCGGGCCTGGTCATCGCCTTGGTGGTGGCCCTCGCCACGGGCATGTTCGTGTGGGCCCGGGGGGACTGGCGCGTATTGCAACCCAAGCGGTGGCTCCTCTTCCTCGTTTACATCTTGGGACCGTTTCCCCTGGCCATGGCCAAAGCCAACCTGGACGTGGCCTGGCGGGTCATCACCGGCAAGATCCGACCAGGGATCGTGAAGTTCAACCCCAACCTGAAGACCGACCTGGGGCGCACCTTCCTGGCCAACTCCATTACCCTCACCCCGGGAACCCTCACGGTGGACGTGGACGAGGGCACAGGGGACTTCTATGTGCACTGGATTAACGTTACGAACGAGAGTCCCACCCCCGAGGATGTGTGCGGGCCGTTCCCCTCTTGGGCCCGGAGGGTGGCGGAATGATCGTGGAGCTGGGGTTTGGGGCAGCGGCCGTGGCCCTCCTGGCCTTTGCCCTGGTGTGCACGATTCGGCTCGCCGTCGGTCCAACGGCCGCTGACCGGGCTGTGGCCTTGGACACCATCAACACGCTGGTGGTAGCCACCATGGTGGTTGTAGGGGCAGCGTTCCGGCTGGTGGTCCTCATGGACGTGGCCTTGGTTTACGCCCTCCTCTCCTACGTGGGCACCCTGTACATCGCCCGTTACTTGGAAGGGGGCTCGTGGTGAACGCCCTCATCTACGCCCTGCTGGCGGTGGGGACCGTGTTCAACGGTCTTGGGGCCCTTGCCCTCATCCGCTTCCCGGACGTGTACACCCGCATTCACGGAGCTACCAAGTGCACCACGTTTGGTTCGATCTTTTCCCTGTTGGGGGTGGCGGTGTACGGGATATGGCAGGGTGGGGGCATGGGGGGCACCATGGCCGTGCGGGCCTTTTTGGCCTTGATTTTCTTGCTCCTCACCAACCCCACGGGCTCCCACGCCCTGGCCCGGGCGGCCCATCGCTCGGGGATCAAACCCTTCCGGGCGGTGGTGGACCGGCTGGAGGAGAAGAAATGACCGTGTGGGCCATTTTGCAGGTCCTGGTCCTGGTGTTCACGGTGGTCAGCGCGGCCCTGGCCGTGTGGCTGCGGGACCTTCTGGCCGCGGCCCTGGCGCTGGGTGCTGTGGGTCTGTTCCTTTCCTTGGCGTTCTACCTTCTGCTGGCTCCGGACGTGGCCATTGCCCAGGCGGGCATTGGCGCGGCTTTGACCACGGCCATTTTCATCTTGGCCATCCGCAAGACCCGGCGGAGGGAGGAAGAGGAATGACACGCTGGCTGAGGTTGGCCGCGTTCTTGGTGGTGGCGGGGGCCCTGCTCCTGGTCGCGGGGCAGATCCGGCGGTTCGGGGAACCCCGGCTGGCGGAAATGGACTTGTACTTCAACCGCTACTCCCAGGATGAGGTGGCCGCGAACAACGCGGTGACCGCCATCGTGTTCGACTACCGCGGTTACGACACCCTGGGCGAGGCCACCGTACTGTTCGCGGCTGTGGTGGGGGTAGCTTTGATCCTGCGGAAGGTGAAAAAGTGAGCGTCGTTGTACGCACCATTGCCCGGATGCTGGTCCCGGTGGGCTTGGTATTTGGGGCGTACGTGATCATGCACGGGCACCTTACCCCCGGGGGCGGATTTCAAGGCGGCGCCGTAGCCGCCTCAGCTCTGGCCCTCATCCTCGTCTCGTTCAGTGCCAAGGAACTCAAGCCGGTCAAGGGACTGCTTTCGGCCTTGGAGAGCACGGGAGGAGTGGCGTTTGTGGTCTTCGCATTCCTGGGTATTGGATTCACGTTTTTTGCCAACGCCATTGCCGGGATGGGCGGACTGTTTGGACAGCCGGTGGACTACGGTCCCAACCCCGGCTACCTCAACACGTCGGGCACGCTGCCCCTGATGAACTGGGCTGTGGGGTTGAAGGTGCTCGCTGGGCTTGGCTCGGTGGTGCTGTTGTTTGCCCTGTTTGGGGAGGGCGAGGATGATCGGTAATTTTCCCTTTGTGGTGTGCATGATCCTCGTTGCCCTGGGGATCTGGACCCTGCTGACGCGCCGTAACCTCATCAAGATCGTGATTGGGCTGGG
>CAKZKH010000024.1 GCA_937122485.1 uncultured bacterium
CTCAAGGGCGTGGGGCAGATGTGGCAGATCACCGCCTGCGATGCAGGGAGCTCCTACGCCTGGGCCAGGGTGATCCCCGGTCGCAACGCAGGGGAGCGGGCAGATTTCCTCACCGAGGTCCTTGTTCCCGCGATTGCCCTGGCGGGGGGAAGCTTGGGCGTGTGTCACGGATCGGGCAACCACGTTCCAAAGGGACTTCGATCAAGCCTGGCAAGAGCTAAGGATGGTTCATGCCCGAACCAAGCCGGGGCACGCGGGGGCCAACGGGGTTCGTGGAGCGGCTGCAGGGGACGATCCTCCCCGAGCACGGGCGGGTGGTCTTCCGCCGCAGGTACTTCACGCGGGCCCGCCAACTCCAGGCGCCTCTTGATGGGTTTCTACGCTTCCATAACGAGGAGCGGGCCAAGGGTGCCGGACCCAGCGCACCCCGACGGAGGTGTTCTGGGGCGTGGCCGCTCACGCATCCGCCAAGGAGGACCAACGTGTCAACAGTATTCCGAAACTCGACACACTGGACCCACCAGACGAGGCCCTGGAGGCAACGCTCAGGCGGGCCTTGCGGGGCCCCCTTCCCCAGGCAGATCGGCAGGTCCCTGGGGCCTCAGGATCATGAGGGCCTTGGGGGAGAGTCCGGCGCGCAGTGTGGGCCGGGCTTATCCTAGCGAAAGGCCTGTGGCTCAACGAGCAGAGCCGGGCCGGCCAAGGGCGCGCTAGGGCTCAAGGAGCCCTTGGCGACTTTCTTCCCAAGGGGGGACGTAGTCCTCCTCGCGCAGGCGGAGGAGCCGCAACAGCTTCACCGCGTCCTGGGCCGACTTCCCCAAGTGGCAGTTGTTCATGAAGATGAACGTGCGGCGGGCACCTTGAGCTGCCCGACGGATCGAGGGAATCCACTCCCCCAGCTCTTCCTCGGAATAGGCGTAGTCGTACCGCTCCCCCGCCTCGGCGTGCTCCCACCACTTGGCCACGTTCCGCCCATGAAATCGAAAGTAGGCCACCCCGTTGGTCACCACCGCCGTTTTCTCCTGGGGAAGGTTGGGGAGCGGGGGAAGATCCACATTGACGAACCCTAGGCTGTGCTCCACCAGGAAATCGTAAACCTCTGACCGGTACCAGAACGCGTGCCGGAACTCCACGTGAACCGGGATTTCCTGGGGAATCGCCTCCCGCAACTTGGCCAGGTGCCCCAGACTCACCTGGGGATCCCGAGGCAGCGAATAGGGGAATTGGGCTAGCAAGGCGCCCAAGCACCCCGCGTGGATCATGGGTTCAATCCCTTCGAGGAAGGGGGCCACGGTTTCCCCGAACTTTCCCCGCTCGTGGGTCATTTCCTTGGGTACCTTCACGGTGAACACGAAGCGTGTGGGGTCCACCTTGCGCACCAAGGCGGCCATCATGTACGGGGAGGGGACGCGGTAGTAGGTGGAGTTGATCTCCACGGCGTCGAAGGTGCGGGCGTAGTAGGTGAGCCACTCCTTGGAGGGCAAGTCCGGGGGGTAAATCCGGCCGGACCAGTCGGGGAAGCTGTACCCGGAGGTTCCCACCAGGATGGGACCGTGGTCCATGCGGTCATTATAGGACCTCGGGCCTAGCGGTCCGCCCCCTTGCGAGCCAGGGCGATCTCTTTCTGTTTTCCCATGCCCCCGGTGGCCCCCACCAGCACCTGGCAGGTGTAAGTGGTTCCCCGGAGGATGGCCTCTTCTCCGTACCGGTCACGGATACGGTCCAGAGCCTGTTGAAGTCGCTCGCGCCTTTGGTCTTGGGGAAACAACGGGCGGGGGGCTTCCTTTTGGGGTTGGAGGGCACCCACCCGCACCCCCACCAAGGTCGTCTGCGGGGGGAAGCCCCCGTGGGCGTGGATGAGGTCGAGGGCAGTTTGGAAGATGGTGTCGGCGTTGTCCGTGGGGCTGTCCAGGGCGTGCTGGGCAGTGGAGACGCCCATGTGCTCATCCCGCAGGGCGTAGTGGACCACCCTCCCGGCTAAGCCTTTGGCGCGGAGGCGGCGAGCCGTCTTCTCGCAGAGGTACAGGAGCACCGCCCGGGCACCCTCCGGGTGGCGAAGCCCATGGGGAAGGGCATGGGAGTGGCCCACGGATTTCACTTCCTCTTCCTGCCAGTAGGGGCGCAAGGGGGTGGGATCCACTCCCCGGCCCCACAGGGCCAGGACCGCTCCGTAGACCCCAAACACCCGGCGCAGGTAGGGCTCGGGGAACCGCCCCAAATCGGCCAGGGTCCAGATCCCCATGTGAGCCAACCGCTTGGCGATTCTCGGACCAATTCCTGTCACGGCCTCCACCGGTGTGTGGGCCAGCACCGCAGGAACTTGGTCTGGCCGGATCCAGTGGATGCCCCCGGGTTTGGCCTTCTCCGAGGCGAGCTTGGCCAGCAACTTGTTGGGGGCCAGGCCAATGGAGCAAGTGAGGCATTCCCCGAGCTCCTGGCGGAAGTCCTGCTGGATGGCCTGAGCCAGGGCCAGAGGGCCTCCGTACCGGGGGGCTTCTTGACTGGCTTCGAGAAAAACCTCGTCGATGGAGTAGAGCTCCACCATCGGGGTGTAACGGATGAGGATGTCCAAAAACCGCCGGGTAAGGGTTTCGTACTTGTCGGGATCCCCGGGGACGAAGATCACGTGGGGGCAAAGCTTTTGGGCCTCCCAAGTGGTCATCCCCGAGCGGATCCCGTAACGCTTGGCCTCCTTGGAGGCGGCGGCCACCACGGAGAAGATATCGGGCCGCCCGGAAACCACGATGGGTTTTCCCCGCAGGTAGGGGCGGGCCTGCTGTTCCACCGAGGCGAAGTAGGAGTCCATGTCGATGTGGAACACCATTCAAGGCTCCTCGGAGTGCACCGCGTCCAGGTACCAGCGGGCCCGATGGGGGTCGAAGCGGAGCTCCACCCAGCGACCTCCCACGGTGAGGGCGTAGATGAGGGAACGGGCGCCTGCTTCCCACCGCTCGTGCACCAGATGGACCGCTTCCACCGGCTCCCGCTGCCCCCGCCAACGCACCCACCGGGGCACCGGGTAGGCCCGTTCAGGGGGAAACCGGGCTTCCACCTCCACAGGTTCGCCCAGGGGTTGGCGCATGGGGGATCACCCGTTCAACTATAAACGATGAACGAGCCGCGGTCAACGGCCAGAGATGAACGAGCAGAGGGACTGGACACGCCACTGGTAGCCCCCACCCGCCCGGGATTCTGCCTCCATGTGAACCAGGCGCAGCTGCCCAAGAGCCAGGAGCCGCATCGAGGCCTGCTGAACCGTGAGCCCCAGCTCCTGGGCCAGCTCCGCGCTCCGCCCCCACCCGCGGTCCATCACCCACCTCAGGGCCTCCTCAAGGTACGGCGGCAGTTTGCCCACCGCGGTCCAGTTCTTCCCGCCCAGCCCCACCAGCAGGGCCAGCTTCCGCTCAGCCAGTTTCAGGTTCAGGTCCTCCAAAATCTCCTCACGGGTGGCCCGTCCCATCACGTACCTCCCGGGGAGGGCCCCCTCCACCAGGGTGGCCAACAGCTCCCCCAACGCTTCGTCGGCAAACGAGCCGCTCAGGACCTCAAGCCCGCGGAAGTCCACCACCAGCAGGCCGGGTTGGCCCAAGGTTTGGATTTCGCGGAGAAGTACTTCCCGGGCCTGGGTTCCCTCCCCCCGCGTGCCCAACCGCTTGCCGAACTGGGTCAGGGAAACGGTCTTTTTGTCTCCCACGCTTAGCCCTCCTCCCCCGGTTCAAACAAGGTCCGGGGCAGCCGCACCGAGATCTGCACCCCAGGAAAATCCAGGACTTTCCCCACCGACCACTCCACGTCCTGCTGCAGAAAGGCGGCCTCGCCAGATCGGACGTAGAACCTCCCTGCATTTTCCTTTACGACCTCGCGGATCTTCCTGAGGGTCCCTCCCCGTCCAGGCTTGTCCAACCGGGACGCCCCGTCCACAAGGATGGCCTCCAGGGCTTGAGGGGGGGTGAGGTGGCGGTACCGAGGGTTGAGGCGGAGGCTGCCGGCTAGACCGACTCCCTTGTCCGCCACCACCACGTGAATGTGGTGGGAATCCTCCTCCACGGCGGCCAGACCAAAGGGATCGAGGTCGTGCTCCCCTGCGGCGGCGTGCTGAGGGATATTCTGGAGAAGCTCAAACAGCGCCCCGATCAGCATGCGGTTGGCCCTCTCCCCAAAGGGAAACCGAGCGGACAGTTCATCCCCAAGCTGGTTGACCAGCCCGGTCACCCCTTCCTCCTCTCTCACTTGGACCACGGTAAACGGGGGCGGGTCCGAAGTCATCTCCAGGGGTCGGTTGGTCCAGTACGCCCCCTGGAGGAGGGAAGCCAGGGGGGTGGCTCCCAGGCGGTGGTGGGTTTCCCGGTTTTCGGGAACCAGCACACGGAGCTCCCCTCCCCGCTCCTTGAGGATCCGACCGAGGAGGACCAGAACAAGGAGGCCGAAGGCATCGAACTTGCGGAGACGGGAAAGGTCCACCAACGGGCGGGGTCCCTGCCAAGCCCAAAGCGCCGCTTCCACGGAGGAGCAATCCAGGACTCGGGGAGAGAAACCTCCACTGCGGGGAGTCCGGGGGTCTGCGGCCATGGCCGCTCCTACTTCCACCGGGTGAGCACCTGCTCTCGCTGAAACACACGAACAGCGATGTACAAGAGCACCGCGTTGAGGAGGATGAGCCCCCCTCCTTCCCCCACGACGAAAAACAAGTTCACCGCGGTAAACCGGGCCGAGTACACGATGAGGGGGATCAGGGTGGGGACCACGGCCAGACCGGAGAACTGGTAGGCCGCCCGGGGATCCGACGTGCGCGAGGAAACCAACATGGACACAAGAACAGCGAACAGGGAGAGCAGGGGCGCGAGGAGAAACATGGACAGAAGCCACGGCAAGGTGAGGACGGTCGAAGGAATCTGCCCAAGCATCACCTGAACGGCGGCCAGAAACACTCCAAACAGGGCCCAGGTCAAGGCCAACGCCGGCACCACCGCCACCACCGCCTTGCCCAAGAACAGCTCCCAGTCCGAAAGGGGGGTGGCCAAGAGGGGCTCCAGCGTCCCCTGCTCCTTCTCCCCCACGATGGAGTACACCGCCAGGGTGGAGGGGATCATGACCGGGAGGATGAGGAAGTACATCAGGGCCGTATTGAGCAGGGTGGCCTGGGCTTCCGGGGGCACATCGCGGGCAGTCCAGACCATAAACCCGGCGAAACCGCCCATCAACAAAGGGAGAAACACGCTCCCGTAGATCACCATCTTGATCTTGAATAGCTCCTCCCACTCCTTGCGTACCAAAGCCCTAAGGCGCTCCATCGCTTCCCCCCATGAGCTCCAAGTACACTTCTTCCAAAGTCCTTTCCAACCGCTGCACGTACCGGATCTCCGCCCCCAGCTCCACCAACCGCCGGACGAGTTTGGGGTTGTCCCGCTCTGGGTCATCCACGGCCACGGTAAGGGTGTGGCCATCGAGGGAAACCTCGCCCACAAAGGGGAGGTGGAGGGAGGCAAGGAGGTCGGGCCGGGGCTGGGCCAGGTCCACCGCCACCCGGGTTCCGAACAGCCGGCTTTTCAAGGCCGCGGGAGTATCCAGGGCCACCAGGCGTGTGCGCAGCACAGCGATGCGCTTGCACAACTCTTCGGCCTCGGCCAGGTTGTGGGTGCACAGGAGGATGGTGCGCCGGTCGCTGGCCAGCTCGCCGATGAAGTCACGCACCGATCGGGCGCTTTCCGGATCAAGGCCCGCCGTGGGCTCATCCAGGAACAGGATCTTGGGGTCGTGGACCAGGGCGCGGGCGATGGCCAACCGCTGGCGCAGACCCTTGGACAACGTGGCCACCGGCTCCTTTCTCCGGTCCCACAGCCCCAGCCGCTCGAGCGTCCTCTGCACCGCGGGGCCAGGTTCCTTCACCCCGTACAGCTCAGCAAAGAACCGGAGGTTGCGCTCCACAGTGAGGCGCTTGTAGAACCCCGGCGACTCCGTGAGGATCCCCACCAATCTTCGTACCCTCTGAGGTTCCCGCAGCACGGAGTGCCCCCCTACCCAGGCCTCCCCGGAGCTGGGGGCCAGAAGACAGGCCAACATGCGGACGGTGGTGGTCTTGCCGGCTCCGTTGGGCCCCAACAGCCCGAGAATCTCCCCCTCTTGGGCTTCGAGGGTCAGTCCCTCCACCGCTATCCGGGACCCAAACGTTCGCGTGAGCTTCTCAGTTCGGATCATTGGCCTCCCTTTTCCGGGCCGGGGGAGCGTCGCTTTTCCATGACGAGGATCTTCCCCTTTTTGCCCAAAGAAAGCCAGCCCTGGCCCAGCTCGACCACGGTCCGGAAGCCGGCTTTCTCGTACAGACGAACGGCGGCGAGGTTGGCGCTGTACACATGGAGGAACAGCTTCTCCAGCTGGCGGGTGCGGAAGGCGTGGTCCATCAGGAGCTCGAGGGCCTCGGTTCCGTAACCCTTTCTCCTCGCAAAGGGCTCCCCCACGACCAGGCCGACCTCGGCTGTCTTGTGCTTCTCATCCAGGGCGAACAGCCCACACAGCCCAATGGGTTCTTTCGTGGCCTTCAGCGCCACCACGAACTGCTCGCTTTCGGGGTCGGTCAGGAGGGTCCTGAGGTGGTCACCCATCCGGGTCCACGGCCAGGGCCGGCGAGCCAGGGCTACCCGTTGGACCTCCCGTTGGCTGAACCACCTTAGGCACAAGTTGAAGTCCTGTTCGGTCCAGGGGCGGAGAAAGACACGGGGGCCAAAAAGGATTGGCCCCCGTGTGGCGGTGGGAGAAGGTTCGATCACTTGCGCAAGAAGAACGGGAGGACCGGGAACAGGGAAGCAAACAGGAGGGAGAC